>JBDGXT010000098.1:0-11474 GCA_039584455.1 Gemmatimonadota bacterium | reverse complement strand
TGGTGGGCGAGCCCCCCGGTCTGTGGCTCACCGAGGAGGCGGTGCGCCTGGGCCGCTTCGTGGACGCCGAGGTGCACCACCGGGAGCAGCTGGACGGCCTACCCGGCCGGCTGGAGCAAGTGCTGGCCCGGGCGCTGGCGATGCGGCGGGACGACCGCTTTGCCACGCCCGTGCAGTTCGTGGAGGCCTACGTGACGGTCGCCGGCAGCGCGGGCGCCGGCCCCCGTTACAGTGACGCCGACCTGAAGCGCGTGATCGCGCGGGCGGCGGAGCTCCAGGCCAAGTACCCCACGGCGGAGGGCGTGACCTTCTCGGTCGGGGGGATCGAGCAGGTGGGGGCCCAGGTGGGAATCCCGCCAGGGCAGGTGCGCGACGCCATGGACCAGCTGGCACCGAGGGCGGCGGCCCCTGCTGCGCCGGGAATCGTTCGACCACCCCGGACCTGGAGCGCCCCCATCGCCGTGCGCCTGGAGCGCACGGTGGACGGCGAGCCGTCCGAGGACGTGTACGAGGTCATGGTGCAGGAGATCCGCCGCAGCCTCGGCATGCTCGGTGACGTGGCGCGCGTGGGGCGGTCCCTAGTGTGGAGTTCCTCGCCGGCCGCAGGAGTGGGCCGGCACGTCCGGGTCGCGGTGACACCGCAGGGCGGCCGCACCACCCTCTACCTGGAGGAGACGCTGCCCCACATCGGCGGGCGCATCATGGGCGGCTTCGCCGGGTTCGTGGTGGGGGGCATGCTGGGGAGCGCGGCCTGGCTGGCGATTGGGGCGCCGCAGGAGGCGTACGGCCTGGCCATGCTCATCGGCCTCAGCTTCTCGGTTGGCGGGGCGTTCTTCGTGTCTCGCTCCGTCCGCGCCAACACCGAGATGCAGCGGCGGCGCCAGCTCGAAGCACTGGCCGACCGGCTGCAGGCGGTCCTGCTGGAGGGGGGGCGGGCTCAGCTCGAGGCTTAGCGCGGATTCGGGGCTGAACGGGCGTTCGCAGATCGTCGGGAGGTGTCCCGACTTCTTCGTCCCAGTTGGACTAAGGGGGCGGCCCCCATAGCCTCAGCCCGCCGATATGATATGCCTATGATTCTTGTCGGTATTCTCGTCCTGCTACTGAGCCGTTTCGTACCGCCGCCCTAAGTACCGCTTTCACTCCGTCTTCAGCGAATCTTTAAGTCGGTGATCTAGGTTCTTCGACAGGTACTTAGCGTCTTTCTGTCCACTTTCCGGGCAGATGGGGACGAGAGTTCCAAATCCATCGATGCTAGCTCTATAGGGATGCGAAAGGGGGAGGGAGCACGATGAAAAAGCTGTCAACTTTGGTGGGTCTGGCGTTCTTCGGCCTGCTGCTCGTCGGCTGCGAAGGCCCGCAGGGACCGGCCGGTGCCGACGGTGCGGCCGGTGCCGACGGTGCTGACGGCGCCGACGGCGTGAACGCCGCCGAGACGTGCACGGACTGCCACGTGAACGACGCGACTATCGTCACTCGCCAGGCGCAGTACGCGACTTCCGTGCACGGTACGGGTGAGACCGTCGAGCGGGGCGGCGCCGCCTACGACAACACAAACAACTCTTGCGCCAAGTGCCACTCGCACGATGGCTTCGAGTTATTCGTGGAGACGGGTGCGGAGGTCTCCAGCGGGTTCGACAACCCGGCGCGGATCAACTGCCGCACGTGTCACATGATTCACGAGTCGTACACGCAGGCGGATTGGGGCCTGAGCATCAACAGTCCGGTCACCCTGCTGTGGGACGGCTCGACGGCCGACTTCGGCAGCGTGGCCAACCTGTGCATCAACTGCCACCAGAACCGGGCGACGAGCCCGATGCCGGTGGTAGACGGGGCGGACGTCACGTTCACGAGCTCGCGCTACGGCCCGCACCACGGACCGCAGGCGCAGGTCGTGGGCGGTACGGGCCTGTTCACGTACGGCAACGTGACGGTCACCGGTGGCCCGAACACGCACGGCAACACGACGTCCAACGCCGGCGTGTGCGCGGGCTGCCACATGTACGAGCCGGCCTGGGGAGACGAGGCGGGCGGTCACACGTGGAGCATGGAGTACGTGTACCACGGTACGACGGAGGAGTTTGTCCAGCCCTGCAACGATGCCGCCTGCCACAACGGTAGCGTGAGCGACTTCGACTACCTTGGCACCCATACCTGCGTCGAGAACGCGCTCACTGATCTGACAACGTACCTGGAGAATACGCCGGCGGCGGCGCCAAACGGCATTAAGCAGGTGGGTGAGCACCTGGCGAATGCCGGTACCTATACGGCGAACCTGACCGCGGCCTATCTGAACTTCCTCATCCTCGATGAGGACCGGAGCCACGGCGTCCACAATCCGCGGTACGCAAAGCAGGTGCTCGAGGACATGTTCACCGAGTTCAGCATCGCCACGCCGACAGGATGCTGGTAGTCTGACAGAGTGGGAAAGAACGTCTGGGCACCGGCCTTCGGGCCGGTGCCTTTTTTCTTGAGACTGCGCCGGGTGTGTGGTCGGGGCGGGGCTGCAGGCAGCCGCCGCCTACAGATTCCCGAACAGGCCCAAAGCGAGCTGCGTGGTATGTTGGCCCTGGAACTGCCCCAGGGGCGTTGGCCCGGTGAGCAGCTCGATGCCCAGCCGTATGGCGCGGCGTCCGGCCACCGTGGGCAGCCAGACGCCGGCCTGCAGGGTGAAGCGCGGGTCCCAGCCGTTGTCCTCTTCCAGCTGCACGTCGAGAGCCGCATAGGGTAGCAGGGGGTGGTTGTCCCTGGGCGGTGCCGTCTCGGCCCCCAGGCGAAGCGTCCAGGGTCTGGAGTCCTCCGGGTGCACGTTGTAGGCGTATCCCACCCCTCCGTAGAAGCCCAGCGCGGGAAGGGGGCGCAGGTAGCCCAGCCCGTCCACGGCGTCGCGCGAGAAGTTGTCCCCGTCCACCTCGAAGCGTCGGCTGTACTCGTCCCCCAGGTGGCTGCTCGTGTGGTAGTAGCGCAGTCGTAGCCAGGAAGTACCGTGGTGCCACACTAGCGGGACGGCGAAGAGCCAGTCGGTACTGACCAGCTCCCGCTCGGTGATCTGGAGGCCGAACCTGGCGAAGGCCCCGCCCTCGATGCCGATCACGAGGCCGCCCTCGGTCGAGCTGCCCGTCAAGAGATACAGGGGGAGGGTGATTCCCAGCGCCAATTCTGCCTCCACCCCGTCGCCGAACGCGTCTGGATTGTCCTCTACATAGAGCAGTTCGGCCTTGGTGACCGGGTCGCGCGGGGCCGCGACGAGGGTTGGCATGAGCTCGCGCGCCGGGAAGAGCCGACGCGCCTCCTGTGCCGCGAGCGGCGCGGGCGGCGACGCTGAGGACATCGCTGTCAGCGCCACCGTCACGGTCCACACCCACCCTGGCCGCAGCATCGAGAACTTCCTCCAGCGGTGATCAGATGGCAGTAATTGTACACCCATCGACGCCTCTCCGGGCGCCGAACCACACCGTGCGCTCCTACCGCGAGCCGCCGCTGAACCTGATGCACGGCCCGGTGCGCCTTGGTATCTTGCGGTCGCTGAATTGCCCCATGCGTCCGCGCCGCGCGAGTGATCGGCTACGCCGGCGCCGTGCCAACCGAGCCAAACGAGGGAGGACCGATGCGGTATTGGGTATCCGCGGTGTTGTTCACCACGCTCCTGGTGGGTGGGTGCCAGCCCGCCTCTACCGAGCTCAGCGACGCGCAGCGAGCGGACATCACCTCGCAGGTGAACGAGGCCGTCGGGGGACTGTTTGGCGCGCTGAACGTCCACGACCCCGACCAGATACTCAGCCACTATCTGGACAGCGACGACTTCGCGTACGTCGGAACCATGAGCATCCTGGTGAGTCGCGAGGCGCTTGCTTCGGTAGTCGCCTCGTACCATTCCCGCCACCCCGAGGTGACGTTCACGCATCGGATCGTCCACACGCAGGTGGTGAGCCCCACCGTCGCCGTCGTGTTCTCGGAGGGGGGATCGTCCGACGCCGAGCATCTCGTGTGGACGCATGTCCTGGTGCGCGGCGAGGATGGAAGGTGGGTCGTGGCGTACGAGCACGAGGCCTGGCCCAACGCGGAGCCGCTGTCGCGGCACCCGGGCATGTGAAACGGTGATACATCTCGGGCGTTACGAACGGGATTCGAGTGTGGGGGGAACCATGCGAGTGATCGCGCGTGATCGATCGTTGTGGCGGGGTTTCGTGCCAGTGACCGTCGTGCTGGCGCTGCTGCTCGCGCCGCTGGGAACTGCGGCTGCCCAAACCAGGGCTGAAGCAACGAGCGCCGCCCAAACCGGTGTCGCCGGCCGGGACGCGGCCACCGCCGGCCGGTTCGACTACGGCAAGATGTGGACCTTCGAGTACGCGCCGGGCGACTACTTCAGCGAGACGTACGGCTTCGACGCCAGTGCGGCGTGGTTCGAGCGGGCGCGGCTCTCGGTGTTGCGCGTTCCGGGCTGCTCCGCGTCGTTCGTGTCGCCCAACGGCCTGGTGGCGACCAACCACCACTGCGTGCGCAGCCGCGTGTCGGAGGTGAGTGAGCCGGGTGAGGGACTACTGGACAACGGGTTCTTCTCGCGATCGCTGGATGAGGAACGGCCCATTCCCGGCTACTACGCGGACCAGCTTCTCGCTACGATCGACGTCTCGGATGAGGTGTTCGCCGCGGTGGATGCAGCGGCCGAGCCCGACCGGGACCGGGTGCTGCGGCAGACGCTGGACGGTATCGAGGCGCGTTTGAAGCAAGAGTACACGGGGTGGGGCGACTCGATCCGGGTGCAGTCCATCTCCCTCTATAATGGAGGGCGCTACTCGGCGTACGTGTTCCGGCGCTTCACCGACGTGCGGTTGGTGGCGGCCGTGGAGCTGCAGCTCGGCTTCTTCGGCGGCGATCCCGACAATTTCACCTACCCGCGCTATGCCCTGGACTACGCCTTCCTGCGCGTGTACGACGCCGACGGGAGTCCCTACCGGCCCGATCACCACTTCGGCTGGAGCATGGAGGGCGTGGAGCAGTACGACGTGGTGTTCGTGATCGGCAACCCCGGCTCCACCAACCGCCTCCAAACGATCGCGCAGCTTGAGTACCAGCGCGACGTGGAGGTGCCCGCGCGGATCGCGTGGCTGGCGGGGCGGCACCACGCGCTGGACGAGTTCCGCGTGGCGGCCCCCGACGAGGCCGAGGTGATGGACGTGCGCAACCGCATGTTCTCCCTGTCCAACTCGCTCAAGGCATCCACGGGCCGCCTGGCCGCGCTCAACGATCCCGGGATCATGGCGCGCAAAGCCGACGCCGAGCGGCAGTTGCGCGAGGCGATCGAGGCGAGTGCCGCGCTGAGCGAGCGCTACGGTGAGGTGCTCGACCGGCTCGCGGAGATCCAAAGTGAGCTGAGGTCGGTGGCGGCGCCCACCACCGCGTTTTACCGGTTGGCCAATGCCCGGTACGGCTCTTCGACGATGCGCCGCGCCCTGGCGGGCTGGGTGTACGCCCGCGCGCAGTCGGCTGGTGTGGGCGGTGACACGCTGGCCGCCATCCGCGACAGCGTGCTCGTCGTGGACGACAAGCCACTCGAGGTGGAGCGCCGCTACCTGGCAGCCCGGCTGGCCGACTTGGTCGACGCGTACGGTGACGCCCACGCGATCACCCGCACCGCGCTGCAGGGACTGACGCCCGGGGAGGCGGCCCAGCGACTGCTGAACGAGTCGGCGCTGCGCGACGCCGCCTCGACTGCCGCCGCGATCGAGAGCGGCACGCTCGCGATGAGCGACCCGATGCTGCAGCTCGTCACGGCGCTGCTGCCCGAGTACCAGCGCTACCTCATGGTGCTCAATCGCGTGGATCCCGAGGAGCGGGGACTCGCAAGCGACCTGGGACGGGTGCGCTTCGAGGTGTACGGTCGTGACGTGCCGCCCGACGGCACCTCTTCGCCGCGCATCACCGACGGCGTGGTGATGAGCTACCAGTACAACGGTACCCTGGCCCCACCGTACACGACCTTCTTCGGTCTGTACGACCGGTTCCGCGCACACGATGGCGCGATCGACTGGAGCCTGCCGCAGCGGTGGCACCAGCCCCCCACTGGGCTCGACCTGCGCACGCCGCTCAACTTCGTGTCCACTGCCGACACCTACGGTGGTAACTCGGGCTCGCCGGCGGTGACGCCGGAGCTTGAGTTGGTGGGGATCAACTTCGACCGCAACATCCAGGGGCTGTCGCGCGACTTCATCTACCTGCCGGAGCAGGGTCGCAACATCATGGTGGACGTGAGGGCCATCCGCGCTTCGCTCGACCAGGTGTACGACCTCGACCGGATCGTGCTGGAGCTGGATACCGGGCAGTTGTTCGACACGGAGGAGGAAGCGGACGCGGCGCGGCGATCGGACTGCTCGGACTGGGTGCCTACCTGCCCGAGCGGGTCATGCCGAACGAGGAGTGGGCGCAGTACGTCGACACCTCGGACGAGTGGATCACGAGCCGCACGGGCATCAAGCGGCGTCGCATCGCGGCGGACGATCAGACTACGGCTGATCTGGCGGTGGCGGCCGCCCGCGCCGCCCTGGACGATGCCGGACTCTCCCCGCACGACATCGACGAGCTCGTCGTCGCGACCGACACGCCGGAGGCCTGCTGGCCCGACACGGCGCCCTACGTCCAGCATCTCCTGGGGCTGCGCGAGATCCCCTCGTACGATCTCGGCAAGAGCGGTTGCGCCGGCTTCGTTCTCGGCCTGGACCTGGCGTGCGCCCGCGTGCGGCAGCACGGCGGCCGCGTCTTGCTGATCGGCGCGGAGCTGTTGAGCCGGCACATGAACTGGAAGGACCGGGCCACCTGCGTGCTATTCGGCGACGGGGCCGGAGCGACCATCATCGGCGCTGACCCGACAGCCGCCGAAATCCTCTCGGCCGTGGCCGGGACCGACGGCAGCCAGTCTGGTATCCTGGGACGCGAGGCGGGCGGCTCGCGCGCGCCGTTCACTCTGGAGCAGGCGCAGCACGGAGAGCACCTGCACCTCGTGATGCACGGCCGCGCCGTGTTCCGCGAGGCCACGAAGCGCATGAGTCAGGCGAGCTGCGAAGCGCTGGAGCTGGCGGGGATTCCGCAGGAGGAGATCGCACTGGTCGTGCCGCACCAGGCCAACCTGCGCATCATGCGGGCAGTGGCCGACGCGCTGGAGCTGCCCCCCGAGAAGCTCTACGTCAACGTGGACGAGTACGGCAACACCGGCTCGGCCTCGATCCCCATCGCGCTGTGGGAGGCGCGCCGCAACGGTCGCATCCGGCGCGGCGACCTGGTGCTGCTCACCTCATTCGGTGCGGGATTCCACTGGGCGGCAGCGGTGGTGCGGTTCTAGCCGGCTCCTGTTTCGGCTGGTTGCCCCATCATGATCTCCTCGAACGACGGAATGGAATCCGTCGCCGTCTTCAGCAGCTCCGCCAGGGCCGGGCGCGCGAGACGGGCATCCACCGCGAGCCAGATCAGATCCTCGGCCTCCGCGTAGAAGTAGTGCACCTGCCCGTGGCCGAACACCATGTGCACCAGGTGGCCGACCGCGTCGAAGCTGGAATGGTGTCCGTAGCCGCTGCTACCGGGTCCGATCCGCGTCCCCATGGCGACCAGGAACGAGTCGGCGGCGGCTTCGGTATCGAACCGGCTGACGTAGAGTACCGCGCCCATTTCCTCGGTGCCGTAGTGGCCGATGTAGTTGTCGGGCGGCACGACCTCCGCCTTGTGCATCTCGACCAGGATCTCGGCCGCCTCGCTGCCCGAGTGGGACTCGACCAGTGCCATGCCGTGGATCGACTCGGGAAGCGGGGCCCCAGCCTCCTCTGCGGCGCAGCCGGCCGCCAGCCCCGCCACGAGCGCGTAGATGGCAAATCGGGTGTGTCGGACGGTCATCAGCATGCGTAAACCGATCTTCGTGTGTGTGCAGGAATGAATGGCCGCCGGGATTGATCCAGCCTCCGCGGCGGGTGATCGGTAGGAACGATACCCAGGCGGGCGTCGGCGGTTCAAGCTGCGACTCGAGCTACGTACGTCAGGCGGGCGTCGGCGGTTCAAGCGGTCAGCGCCGCACCGGTCTGCCGTGCCCCCGCACTACCAGCTCCCGCTGGGTCGCATCGTACGTGATCAGGGCGACCTCGTTGACCGCGAGCTCGATCTGCTGGGTGAGTGCGAGCTGCGCCGGCGTCGCACCGGCCTCCGTGTCTCCCGAGGGGGCGTCACCCTCACGCTCGAAGGTGACCTCCAGGCGGTGGGGACCCTGGGTCACTTGCAACTCCTCGAACACGAACAGAGGGTGATCCCCCCGGGCGCCCGCGGACTCGACGAGCTGGTCCAGCCGCAGTTCGCCGTCCACACGCGCCTGCAGCCGGTAGGGCAGCACGGTTCCCTCGCACACCTCCGCTCGGCGCATGTGCGCCGGTAGGTTCTCCTGCTCCTGGGGTGTGAGGGCGCGGCATGCCTCCACGCGCACGCTGCGCGCGCGCCAGGCAAATCGCACCACGGCGCGACCGGCACCGCTCGGCTCCCACGGGACCTGGGAGAGCGCGCCCAGCGCGGCCGTGAGGCCCAATGCAGCGACCGCGCCCAGGACGGGCCACAGGCCCTTCTTCATGTGGCGGCCGACGGCGTGCCCGTCGCCTCGCATTCGATCCCCAGGTCGATGTCCGTCTCACCCTCCGCCACCTCGAGCGCCGCCACCTCATCGCGGTACGCGGCGAGCGTGCGAAGCAGCTGAGCCCGCTCCCCGAGCCCGGCGTACGCCACGCGCACCCGGCGCCGATCCACGCGCTCCTGGAGCTCCGCCTCCCGTCCGTGGTGCAGCCGCTCCTCCAGCCAGCGCGGTCCCTCCCGATTCCAGCAGTCGCGCGGTGGGCAGCTCGCAATGAGGACACCGCCCACTCCCGAGCGCACCAGGAACTCGACGACGGAGGTGTGAAGGCTCCCGACGCAGTGCACCGCGAACACGGGTGCCTCGTCCACCCGGTCGAGTGTCGCGACGTTCCCGGCGCCGCGGCTGCATGCCACGATCGCGACGTCGCACGGACCCATCACATGTTCGGCAATGAAGGTCCGCACCTCGGCCAACTGGTCACGGCCGGTGCGGCCAGGCGGACCCACGCCCATGGGCGCGCACGATCCGGAGCAGATGCCGCAGCTCACGCACAGTGTCGGATCCACCTGGGCCACGATGCCCTTACGTGAGCCGGCGAGCGGCACCATGGAGATGGCCTCGTAGGGACAGTCCTGGTAGCACTGCTCGCAGGCGTCGCACGTGCGCTGGTTGACGACCGAAGCAGGGGGACGCATGGCGCGGCGCGGTCCGATCCACCAGGGGGTGAGGGCGAGCACGCCGCAGACCGCCAGACCCGCGACCCATACCCACTCCGCCGGCACCACCTGGGTGATGGGTAGCCAGAAGGAGTAGAACACGTCGACCGGCGCACGCTCGGGGAGCCGGAACGGGTCGGCCGCTGGCCCGATGGCGGCCGGCCAACCGACCGACATCACGGTGAGCAGTACAACCACGCCCCAGGTGAGGGCACGCGGTGGGAGCAGGGCGGGGCGGGCGGCGCGTGCCACGTGGACCCAGAGCAGGATTGCCATCCCCACGGGCAGGGCCACGTGCAGGAACAGATTGAGGAAGAAGAACGCCCGGGGAATCTCCCGATCACCTACGAAGGCCCGCCCGATGGGTTCCGAGAACAGTGGCAGCGCGTCGAGGAAACGGGCCCCCTCCTTGGCCAGCTCGATTCCCTGCACGTCCCACACCATCACGTACCCGGTCCAACCGCACACGAATGTGATGAAGAGAAGCACCAGCCCCGAGACCCAGGCGAGCGCCCTGGGTCCCCAGGAGCGGCCCTGGGCGAAGACCCGGAAGAGATGCAGCACGGCCGCCACCACGGCGGCATCGGAGGCATAGCGGTGCAGCGACCGGATCCAGCGTCCCAGCCAGGGCTGCTCCGTGAGGCGGACCACGGAGTCGTAGGGGCTCCCGATCCGGTAGAAGAAGATGAGATAGAGGCCGGTCAGGGTGACCACGCCGAGCAGCACGACGGTCAGAGCCCCGCTGTGATAGACCGGGTTCAACCGCCATCCGTACAGGCGGTTCATCCACGCGTCCACCGGGCTCAGAAGCCGTAACGTAATGTGTTCTAAGCGCTTACCAAGTCTGGCCATGGTCACATACGGGAACGACGGGCTCCACTATTGCGGGCCCCAATTCCTGATATTATCATCGTTTTAACATATATAGGCCTCCTCCCAACCCACAACAGGGGGCCGTCCCTCCAGCAGCGCCATGGACGCTCGGGCACTCGTGCCCGGGCTTGAAGTCTTTCGACGGAACCAGTCCGCGCCGCCGCCCACGGTGGGCAATGACCGCAGGGAATGGTGGCGCCACTCGAGCTAGCACCTCTCACAGGGAGCCGGCAATGGCGGAACTGGAGCACGACCGGGAAGGGACCGGTGAGCGCGTCCCGCTCGGTCAACGGATCTACGAGAACCCATTCCTCCTGCTCGCGGCGGGCATCGCCGTCATGGTCATCTTCTACACCCTGTGGGGTCTCGCGGAGGTGATGTCCCTCCCACAGGCCCCGCTGCCCTGATTGGGAGCAACCATGCAAACCGGAATCGAATCCCCGAAAGGGGTCTGGTGGAAGCCGGCGCACCGATCGGAGAAGATCTGGGTCGGTGTCGCCTTCGCCTGGTGCATCGTGCTGTTTGCCATGATGCCCATCTGGCACGCGCGTGGCGCCCAGAACCCGTCAGGCATCCGCGCTAAGGTGGACCCCGAAGCCTTCATGGCACGCACGCAGGAGTTCATCCGCACCTACCAGGTGGGCACCGAAAATGGGCTCCCCGTGGTCGAGCCCCCGCCGGGCAGCGACGTCTATCTCGTGGGCATGATGTGGAGTTGGACACCGGTGCTGCGGTTGCAGAAGGGTGCCGAGTACACGCTGCATCTCTCGTCGGTGGATCTGAACCATGGATTCAGCCTCCAACCGATGAACATCAACTTCCAGGTGCTGCCAGGCTATGACTATGGCCTGCGGGTCACCCCCACCGAAGCCGGCGACTTTCGCATTATCTGCAACGAGTTCTGCGGCATCGGGCACCACCTGATGCTGGGGAAGGTCGAGGTCATCGACCCCGATGCGCCGTCGGCGAGCAGCGCGGGAGGTGAGCAATGAACGGGACGTTCCGCACGTGCCCGACCACCGGGCTGAGAGTCCACGCGCAGGCCGACGGGCTGATCAAGGCCAACGCGGTCGTGGCCACCGTGGCGCTCCTGATCGGCGGCATCACGGCCGTCCTCGTCATGCTGACGCGCTGGCAGGTCGTGCATCTGCTGAGCGCCGAGTGGTTCTACCGGTTGCTCACGGTCCACGGGATGAACATGCTGATCTTCTTCATCCTGTTCTTCGAGATGGCGGTGCTCTACTTCGCGAGCGCCGTGCTGCTGAACAGCAGGGTGGCCACCCCGAAGC
>JBDGXT010000097.1:0-6575 GCA_039584455.1 Gemmatimonadota bacterium | reverse complement strand
GTGCGGCAGCTGGAGCGCGAGATCGGTAGGATGGCCCGCAAGGTGGCGCGCAAGATCGCTGCGGGCGACGTGGAACACATGGAGCCGACCGAGGCCGACGTGGAGGGTCTCCTCGGGCGGCCCAAGGTGTTCCCGGAACGGGCCGCCGAGGAGGACAAGGTCGGGATCGCCACGGGGATGTTCTACACGCCCGTGGGCGGCGACATCATGTTCGTCGAGGTTTCCGTGATGAACGGGCGGGGCAACCTGGTGCTCACGGGCCAGCTCGGTGACGTGATGAAGGAGTCGGCGCAGGCCGCGCTGACCTATGCCAAGTCGCATGCCGAGCAGCTCGGCATTGCGGGGGATCTGGCCGGCAAGGACTTCCACATCCACGTCCCGGCCGGGGCCATTCCCAAGGACGGTCCGTCGGCCGGTGTCACCATGGCGACGGCGCTGGTGAGCGCGCTGTCCGGCGTGCCGGTGCGGAGTGACGTGGCAATGACCGGAGAGATCACACTTTCCGGGCGCGTATTGCCCATCGGTGGGGTGAAGGAGAAGGTGCTGGGTGCCTGCCGCTCTGGGATCTCGAACATCATTCTGCCCAAGGAGAACGAGGCGGACCTGCAGGACCTGAGTGAGGACGAGCGCCAGCGCATTACCGTCTATCCTGCGGAGCACTTGAGCGACGTGCTGGCGGTGGCGCTTGGGACTGCGGGTGGGACGAAGCTGGAGACCGAGGAGGAGCCCGTAGGCGTTACCAGCTGAGCGAGCGAGCCAGCAGACTCGACACCTCATTGAGCCACGCGGCCCGGCGGCCTTCCGCTGGGCCGTTCCGCATCAAGGATCCCTCGAGCGCGAAGTAGCCGAGCAGCAATACCACGGCCTGCCGGGCCACCGTTTGCGGATCGGCGTCGTCACGGTAGTGTCCCAATCCCTGGCCATCGGAGACCGCCTGGGCCAGCCGGTCGGCGAGGCTGCGTGCCGGGAGGTCGGCGGCTGTGTCCTCGTCCCGGTCGAAGGCCCCTCGGACCAGCAGCCTGGCCAGGTCCGGGGACTCGGCTAGGGTGTCGAACGCCGCTTTGAGCTCGTGCCTGAGACGCCCGGCCGCGTGCTCGGGAGCCCTTTTCACTTTCCTGGCCGCTCGGTCAAGCTGTGCCACGGCCTCATCGATGACGGCCTTGTACAGGCCGGCCTTCGTGCCGAAGTAGTAGAAGAGGAGCTGCTTATTGACGCCGGCCCGCTTCGCAATGCGCTCCGTTCGCGCTCCTGCGTAGCCGAACTGGGCGAACTCGGGGATCGCCGCCTCTATTAACAGCCTGGGAGAGTTGCGGTTAGCGGTTTCACGGGGCACGACATCAACCGATTGGTTGAGGCAGACCCTATACTCGGTGTCGCGGTGTCGCTTGTCAAGACACCAAGGCTCCTGGTCAGGCAGTCAAAGCTGCGAGTGAGGCGCTGGCGGCGCCTACGAGAATAGGATCGGAAGACCAGAGCCCGGAAAGCGAGCCGTTCTGGTCGGTGGCCAGGATGGTGGCGCCGGGAGAGAACAGAATGGTGGCCGCGCTGCCAAAGTGATCTCGCACGGAACCGGGGTCGACGGGTCCCGCGATCGGGAGCGGGAACCGCTCTGGTGCCTCCCCGACCACCCAAAGGTTCGTTTCCGCCCCGTCTACGGCCCGCTTCCGCCACACTGGCAGGAGTTGGGAGATCTGCCGGTCGGAGCCCATGAAGGAGACCGGGCCCACGGCGCGGGCCGCGGTCCGCAGGACCAGCTCTTGGAGCTCACGCTCGCCGCGGAATGGGACGGTCGCCGGCTCACCTGCCCCACCGCGCTCGCGCAGTTGCCGCTCTAGGCGGTCGAGCTGACGGGCCTGGCCTCGAGCGACGAGCGCGAGCAGGGCATCGGGCGCCACCGCGCGGAAGACCTTGGGGGTCACCTGACCCGCCCGGGCAGCTCCCTTCGCAACTAGCCCGTTCAGAGCCTGGTAAGTGTTTGCCCTCGCTACGCTTAGGGCCTTGGATAGCCGGTATCCAGAGGAAGGACCACGCTCCAGCAGCGCCTCGTAGACGAGGCTCTCGGTGGGGGTGAATCCGAAGGGTGTGAAGTCGAGTTCAGGCATAGGTAGTAGCGAACGCTACTACTATTGGTGTTTCGGTGTTGCGGCGCAAGCGGAGGGTGGGGAGTTGGCTGTTTCCGGGGTGCTGGGAGGGGTGGTCATGCCGGCGTCACCGGAGCCCACTTTGAGGGGGGCGTGGCAGCCGAGAAGCTCCCCTCGCCCCGCGAACCTACGCGGACTACAAGTACTCCAGCCGCCACCCCGCGAGCTTGGCGATCAGCGCCAACCTAAACGTCACGTCAGCCTTGCGCCGCTCGGGCGTCCTGGTGTCCACCTCGAGCGGGAAGGCGAAATCCGCCACCTTGGAGCCGCTCTTCGGCAAGACCCGGAGATTCTTCGGGTTCCACACGCCCTGCTCGTCGCAGTCTTTGATCAGGCGGCCGAGGATCCGCTGCGCCGTTGTCGAGGCCTGAAGTAGGCCGAGGCGCGTCAGCAGCTCGATCCAGTGGAGAGCGAACGGTAGGTCCTTGGGGTTACCCGAGCTCTCGGCCTTGAGCGGGTCGCCCAGCACCTGGAACGTGGGCTGTATGATCTTACGGCCAATCTGAATGACGAAGCTCCGCTTGGAGGCGGGCCGCACCAAATAGGCTCCGAGCCGATCGACAAAGCCGGCGCGTTCCCGCTGAATGTTGGGCATGTAGGCGACGACGGCCACCGAGAACAGGGTCGGCGGGTGCGCGTCTGGGTGGAGGATGTTGCGTGAGGCCGACCGCTTGATCGGCTTCTCGGCGTACTCACTACGCAGGAATTGGGACACGCGGGACGCGATCTTGTGGGCCGCCCCCCGGACTCGCGGGTCATCGATCCAGCCTGCGTGAGCCAGGGCCGCTGTGGCCGCCTCCCGCATCAGATCGCGGGCCCACACCCCCAGGGCTGGGTTCGTCTTCGCGGCCTTCTGGTACTCGAATAGGAGGGCCGGGTCCTCATCGCGTGAGAGGAGTCGGTGAAAAACCCGCTCGGTGAGCCGGTAGGGGCGCTCACCCTCCGGATAGCCCAGCTCCGCCAAATGACGGTATTGCGCCACTGTCCCGACATCTTTGAGACCCTGCGCTTTCGACGCTGCGAGTCCCAGGATGTTTGCTCCCCAGACGCCGTTCCCCCTCTGTTTCCGAACCGTCTGCGTAACACCTTTGTACTGAAGAACTTCTGCTCGCAGAGAGTGGTGGTCGTCGGGGGTCGCGGAGCCTCTCGGAAGAATCTCTGTGAGGGTGCGCCAGCGGATCGGAGCGCAGGCGTGATCTCTGATCCAGCTAACCGGGACCCGGTGTGTGGTGGGCAGATCCAGGGGATCGTCTCCTTGAGGAGCCGGGATGGGCCGGAAAATCGGGCGGGAACATACCTACTTTGCCCCGTTTCGGCCAGTGCCAAAAAGAACGGGCGAAAACCCTAGGGTGTGGCCTCCCGCAGCCGCTTCAGCCGCAACTGCTCGCCTGCGGGCCTGAATTCTGAGTCCCGGCCCCACGCCGGGTAGTCGGTTGTGGCTGCCAGCTCCCAGGCCAACCGGAGCAGCAGGCGAGCCTGTTGGAGCAGGCCCTCGTACTCGAAATCGTCGCGGAATCCGTCGCTGGGCTGGTGGTAGTGGCGCGAGACGTACTCCGCCTCCCGCTCCATCCCCCAGTCCGGCGGCCGGTTGGCGAAGCTGGATCCGGTGCGGAGTGACACAACCGGAATCCCGGCGCGGGCAAAGGCCAGGTGATCGGAGCGATAGAAATGTCCGGCGTGGGGGCTGGGGTCTGGTGCGCGCTCGACACCCTCCGAGGCCCACGCCCGATCCACATAGTGCAGGATCTCGGAATGTTCTGCGCCCAACGCGACCGCATCGGACGTCAGGCCCCACAGGTTCGCGCGGTCGATGTTGATGGCGGCCGCGGTATGCTCGAGCGGCACCGGCGGGGCGTGTATGTAGGCCTGCGCCCCGAGCAGGCCCGACTCCTCGGCTGTGGTGGCCACCAGGAGGATGGAGCGACGGGGTGGCGGGCCGCTCGCCGCGAGTCCGGCCCCCACGGCGAGCAGCGCCGCTACACCGGAAGCGTTGTCCATCGCGCCATTGTAGATGGAGTCGCCGTCCACCGGGATTCCCACACCGATGTGGTCGTAGTGCGCGGTGATCACGACCGCCTCCCGGCCTCGGTCCGTATCGTCACTCGGCGCGCGCGCGACCACGTTCACGGACCGCATGCGACGGATCTGGCTTCGGATGTGCACCACGGCGTGCGCATCGAGCGGTATGGGTCGGAACTCCCGCCGCTGAGCCCGGCGCACCAGCAAGTCGTAGTCGCGACCCCCTGTTGCCAGCATTTCTCGCGCCGCCTGCTCCGTCATCCACGCGCCGAATCGCAAGGATTCCTGCACCGGGCGGTCGAGCTGGATCTGCTCTCGCGACCACGAGTTGCGCACGACACTCCACGGGTAGGTGGCGCTCTCATCGGTGTGGATGAGGATGGCGCCGATCGCACCGAGGCGGGCGGCCTGCTCGAGCTTGTAGGTCCAGCGTCCGTAGTAGGTAAGCGTCTTCCCGTTGAAGCGCGAGGAATCTGTGAGGCCCGGGTCGTTGACCAGCATCAACAGGACCTTCCCGGTCAGGGACGTGCTCTTGTAGTCGTCCCACTGCCAGTCAGGGGCCTCGATGCCGTAACCCACGAACACAACGTCACCGTCGACGGTGATCGACTCCTCGGGCCGGGTGGGCCACGCGACGAACTCGGTGAGGAAATCGAAGCTGCGGGTGCGGGGTCCTGTGCCGAGCACGAGTGACGGTTCCGGCGTCATGCCCACCAGGTCGACGGGTTGGAAGTAGTTGCCGTCGGCCGCGCCCGGCTCGAGTCTCAAGAGCTCGAACTGGGACGCGATGTACAGAGCCGCGAGATCTGCACCGGGCGTGCCCGGAGCGCGCCCTTCAAGCAGGTCGTCGGAAAGGAACCGCAAGTGCGCCCGCGCCATCTCGGCCGTCGGCGCCGCCAGCGCACGCCCCAGCGCGGTGGTAGCGACCTGTCCCGGTTGCTGCGCACCTGCCCGAGCCGTGGCGAACCCGCAGGCCACCACGCTCAGGATCAGCGCGGCGCGAACCATGCTCACTCTCCTCCCTCCCGCTCGGCACGGGGGCAGCGCACGATGGCGACCGACCCCCGCCGGTTGAGTCCCGCCTCGCTGGTGAGTACCAGGAGATCCTCGTCCCAGAAGTCTATGGCCTCGCCCTGCCGCTCTCGCAGTCCGAGCCAACAGGGGCTCCCATCGCGCACGATGCCGTCAGGCGTACGCCGGTAGAGACCGATCTCCGTATAGGTGCGCACCACCAGTCGCTGGCCGGACGGGGAGATGGCGGCCCCCGTGACAAACCGGCCGAGGGCGCGCTGCGGCAGGATGTCGAGGACGCCCTCCTGCACCGCCGTCACGGAGGTTTCGCGTACGGCACCGGTGGGCACACGAAACAGCTTGATCCGGCCCTTCTGTCCCTTGGTGATGAGAAAGACGTCACCCTCGGGTGCCACCGCCAGTGCCTCCACGTCGTGCGCTCCGTCGGGGTAGCGCACCTCGATCTTCGCGGCCCGCAGGTCCTCGTCTGCACGTTTCCCAGGCTCGGGCAGCACGCCGGGCTCCTCGATGACGTAGATGGCGACGCTGCGGCGTCGCTGGAGGTTGTCACCGGTGTCGGCGATGTAGATGCACGTTGTGTCCGTATCGGGACACGGACCGAGTGCGATGTCCTCCCAGTCCCGGGCTTCCGCGCCCGCGACTCGGTAGTGACCCAGATCCTTGCCGGAGAGGTTTGTGACGTAGAGGTTCGGCCGGTCGCCCCCGTCGTTGTGTGTCCACAGAATGCCCGGGTGGGTCCGACTCACCGCCACACCCGAGCTCTCGATGAGTCGTGGCTCTTCGAATGCGCCGGTGACTCGATAGAACGTGGGCTCCACCCACTGACCGAACAGCGCTGGCGGGTGCAGTGCCATCCCGGTTGCTGCGAGCAGGGCCGCGGCCAGGCGCGACCGTCGAGGAAACAGGGCCATCGCCCAATTCTACACGCCCGCTTGCCTCACCGAAACGGAACGGTCAACTTTCGGCCCTTGTGATCGAGAGCATCAAGTCGAGACCGGTGCAGCGCCGGCCTGACCACGTGCGGTTTGACGGGCGGGTCCTCTTTCTCGTGGACGATCCAGAGTTCCTCCGCCGCCAGCTCGCCGGGGAGGACCTCGAGTGGCCAAGCGACCTCCCGCTCCGCAACGACATCTCGACCGACGAGATCACGCCCGCCTACATCTGTTACTACTACGATGAGACGTTGGGTGACTTTCCCTACCTCGGGTTGAAGGCGGGCGACGACTTCCCCGTTACACGAGGCAGCGTGCGCAGCGGCGGGTTCGTGTGCGCCGTGAGCGGCAAGCGTCGCGGCAAGGGCTCCTCGCGTGAGCAGTCGCCGTACGCTGAGATGATGGCGGGCATCCGGCTGGTCATCGCCGAGAACATCGAGCGCATCTACCG
>JBDGXT010000096.1:0-11186 GCA_039584455.1 Gemmatimonadota bacterium | reverse complement strand
CAGGCCATGTGGTGGCAACGGGGAGGAGAACAGAGGGAGTAAATCCCCTGACTCCGGGTAGCCAGCGCGTGAGGCGGCCCACCACCTTCGGGTGTGTGGGTCGCCTTTTTTTTGTCTGCCGTGGAGCTGCCCTCCGCTCACCCAATCCGGCCCGCGGCGTCTTCGTCGACGTAGACCGCCAGGTGCTGGTGCTGCCTGAGGTACGTCGCGGGCAATTGCGGTGAGATCTCCTCCTCGAGCATGCGCCATACGGTGGCCGTCTTGTGCGACCCGTTGGCCACCAGAACGACTTCCGCGGCCTCGAGAATCGTCGCGATGCCCATCGTGATAGCCTCGCGCGGCACCGCCACTTCCGAGCCGAAGTTGGGGGCGGCGTCCTGGCGCGTCACGGCTTCGAGCTCGACAAGGCGAGTGCGGGACGCGGCATTCGATCCTGGCTCGTTGAACCCGATGTGCCCGTTGCGTCCCAGGCCGAGAATCTGGAGGTCGATGCCGCCCAGCTCGTCGATCGCGGCCTCATAGGCTGCGCAGTGGGCGGCGACGTGCTTCCGCGGCACGGTGCCGTCGGGAATGTGGACCTGCTCGGGTGGGAGATTCACGTGGTCCACCAGCACCTCCCGCATGTATCGGTGGTAGCTCTGCGGGTGCCTAGGCTCCATGGGGTAGTACTCGTCCAGGTTGAACGTGAAGACCCGTGCGAAGTCCACGAGGCCCGCTTCGTAGCGTGCCACCAGCTCGCGATACAGTCCCAGTGGTGTGTGTCCGGTAGGCAGCCCGAGTACGCAGCGGCCCCTGGCCGAGCCGAGGTCCCCCACGAGGCTTACGACGTGGTCGGCCAGCGCGCGGCAGAGATCATCGTGGGTCGGAAACGTCTCGACGCGCACCGTCCCCCCCCTCACCCCTTGACCACCCCGATGGGCACGAGCATGGCCACCTTCCTCCCGATGCCGGCACCGTGCACCACGTCCACCACCTGCTTCACGTCCTTGTAGGCCTCGGGAATCTCTTCGTCCACGGTGCGCCGGCTCGCGGCCCGGATCAGAATGCCCCGCTCCTCCAGCTCCTGCGGCACGTTGCGGGACCGAGCCGTCTTCTTCGCCTGGTGTCGGCTCATGCGCCGGCCCGCACCGTGACAGGTGGAGCCGAAAGTCTCGGTGAACGCGCCCGCCGTGCCCACCAGGACGAATGAGTACCGCCCCATGTCTCCGGGGATCAGCACCGGCTGCCCGATGTCGCGGAACCGGTCGGCGAGCTCGGGATGACCCGGGGGAAACGCCCGCGTGGCACCCTTGCGATGCACGCACACGCGCTGCGGTGTCCCCTCCACCTCGTGTGTCTCGAACTTGGCGATGTTGTGTGCGACGTCGTACACCAGGTCTGCTTGCTGGGCGACGTCCTCGCCGAAGATCTTCGTGAGCGCCTTGCGAACGTAGTGGGCCATGAGTTGCCGGTTGGCGAACGCGTAGTTGGCCGCTGCGTTCATGGCACCGAGGTACCTGTCGGCCTCGGGACTCGTGAGTGGCGCGCAGCAGAGCTGCTTGTCGGGGAGGTCGATGCCGTACTTGCGTGCCGCCTGCACCATGGTGTCGAGGTAATCGTCGCACACCTGGTAGCCCAATCCGCGGGAGCCTGAGTGAATGAAGAAGGTGACGCTGTTCGGTCTCAGACCCAGCCGGTTAGCGACCTCGTCGTCATAGATTTCGGCGACGTAACCCACCTCGACGAAGTGGTTGCCGCTCCCCACGGTGCCGAGTTGGGTCGCCCCCCGCTTCTTGGCCCGCGGGCTCACCGCGTCGGGGTTACCCGGGAGTGAGCCGTTGGCCTCGATGCACTCGAGGTCCCGTGGCCAACCGTAGCCGTGCTCTACCGTCCAGGACGCCCCCCGCTCCAGCACCCGATCCAACTCTTTGGGGGACAGCTTCACGTCCGAGCGCGATGAGCCCACGCCGGAGGGAATGGTGTGGTACAGCATGTCCATCAGTTGGGCGAGCTTGGGCCGTACGTCGGCGGCGGTGAGCGGACTGCGTAACAGGCGGACCCCGCAGTTGATGTCGTAGCCGACGCCACCCGGGGAGATCACTCCCTCCGTCTCGTCGAATGCCGCCACCCCCCCGATGGGAAAGCCGTAGCCCCAGTGGATATCGGGCATGGCGATAGAGGGGCCGACGATGCCCGGGAGGTGCGCGACGTTCACGACCTGCTGCACGCACTGGTCTCCCTCCAGGTCGCGCATCAGCTCCGCGTCCGCAAAGATGAGCCCCTCGGTGCGCATCCCACGGCTGCGCTTCACGCGCCAGCGGTACTCGTCGATCCGCTCGACCGGGATCTGTGCGGTGACCATATGTGTGAAAGATAGGTGAGGTGCGACCGTTTCGGTCGCCTCACACGTCGAACAGCACCTCCGCGTACCATGCGTCAGCGCGCCGCTCCACCCTGAGCCCGTGGCGCGTCACCGCCTTCACCTCCGGTTGGTGCTCGTGACGTGCCGGATCGTACACCTCCCCACCGACCCGGGCGGCCATCTCGTTTCCGGTGAACCGATCGGTGTCCATGATCGCCGGAAGGAATCCCTCGGTGTCGAACAGGTAGAGCAGCTCCTGGAGGTAGTGCAGGAGCACCTCGGAGGCGTCGGCGCCGGTGGCGGCGACCCGGCGCTCCTCCCGCTTCTCGACGCCGCCCTCGCCTGCCAGCAGGCCGCGCATGATGACGGTCGCGTCTGCGAGCAGCTCCTCGAAGCTGGCAGCCTCGATGGCCACCTTGATGTCGGCAGTGTGCGGCAGGAAGCGATACGTCACTTTTTGCCCCGTGCTCGACGCGTCGGATACCGATCGGCACGACGCGCCATCCCAGCGTGGGTAGGTGACTCCCTGGTTTTCGATGCCCACAGGACCGGAGGCAAGGCAGCTCGCGGCCGCGGCCGAAGCCAACGCCGCGCTGAGTGCGGGTCGCTGCGCCGTCCGGCTGCTGCAAGCCACCGCCTCACCGGGGCGCGAGCGGCAGCTGCTGGCGGCGATCGATCAGGCGCTTGTCCGGGCCGAGCGGGCACTCTCCACGGCTATTCCGCGCGCCCCCAGTCGCTTTCCCCCCTGAATGCCCTGCGGTGATCCAGCGTCCACTGCGTCTTCGAAACCAGACCCTCGGGAAAGTGGCTGTCGTCGCGTAGTACGTCCGCCATGCTCGCGGTCTTGGCGCTCGCGTTGTCAGCCCAGTGTAGCACCTCGGCCTCGAGGGTCATCGGTGGGACCGGACTGCCGAACTCCCGCTTGCCGTGGTGCGAGAGTATGAGATGCAGCAGGATGTCCCGCTCCAGCGCGGTGCAGGGCGGCTCCGTCTCCGCCGCGAGTCGGCGGTCCAGCATCAACACACCCAGCACGACGTGGTCCACGATCCGGCCTTCATCGGTGAACTCGAACAGCCCGTCCCAGCGATAGCCCTCCAGCTTGCCAATGTCGTGCAACAGCGCGCCCGCAATCACCAACTCCTGGTCGGCCCCGCAGGCCCTCGCGATCGTGCGCGCGATGGCAGCGACTTCGGTGGTGTGCTTGAGGAGACCCCCAATGGCCGCATGGTGTCCGGCCACCGCCGCCGGGCACTGCTCGTAGCGCTGGCGGAACGAATCCTCCTCGTAGAACAGGTCCACCACCGCCCGCAGGCGCGGCTTGGTGATCTCGCGCCGCATCTTGTCCAGTGCTTCCCAGTAGCGCTCGACCGCCCCCACCGACGGCAGCAGGGTGCGGACATCCACGCTGTCCTTCGGGAGGTGGCGGATCGAGCTCACCTGGAGCTGGCGCCGATCGCGGTATGAAGCGACATCGCCGATCACGTGCACCACGTGCCCGCGCTGTAGCCCCGCGATCTCGCCCTGCCGCTCCTTCCAGAACGGCGCGGTGTCGATGGTGCCCGAGGCGTTCCCCATGGTGAGGATCGCGTAGGGGTCGCCGCTGTCCAGCGTGCGCGAGTCGACCTTGTGCAGCAGAAAGTCGTCCTCGACCCGTGTCCCGATAGCCAGGGAGGGGATGTGAAGGGGGTCCGGCATACAGGAAATCTAACGCGCGGCTGTGACACTCACTTGCGCCGCCTGCTGGTCTCCGTCGACAGGCGGGGCAGGTGAGGATCGGACTCCCGGGCCGGATGCATCGTGGGCTCGAACACGGTGCTCGGGAGTAGGTGCCGGATGGAATTGGCGTAGTACTCGAGCAAAGGACGCTGCTTCGGGAGAATCACATAGCTATCGTGTTCGCGCACGACCAGGCGCCGCATGGAGAGCATGCGCCACGCCCGGTCCAAGATGATGTCCGGGCCGCGCTCCGGCTGTACCAGTTTCGCGCCATGGCTCAGCAAATGATCGCGGTATTCGTCGATCCGCTCCAACAGCGCGTCGGCCCGCACCAGCGACTCGCCGAACGACAGGAGCGCCGCGGCCACCAGCGGTACCGGCGTCACGGGGATGATCTCACCGATCCGTCCCATGACGTCGTCCGCCAATTCCTGGAGCCGGGGGAGCCGCTCCTCCTTGGATCGATGCAGCACATCGGGCCGCTGCTGCACCCAGCCCCGCACCGAGACGGGCGTGCCGAAGTTCACGGCCACGCGGCCATAGCGCTTGAGGTTCACCGTCAGCAGTCGCATCAGGTTGAAGAACAGGTAGTGGACGACGGTCGTGAGCTGCCGCACCCGGCCCGGTCGGATCTCACGGTCCAGCAGCTCCACGATCAGAGTACGGTCCTCCAACACCCGGTCGTAGTTGAGGGCCACCGGGATGAGCCAGATGTCGCGGTCGGTGGGCAGGTCGTCGAGCGTGCGCGCGATGTAGTCCAGCAGCCCGATCTTGGCGGTGCGAAACGCGCCGTTTCGGCTGAGTCCTCCCTCCAAGAAGATCCCCTGGGTGAGGCCGCTGCGCGTGATGAGCTGAACGTAGCGCTCGAGCACCACGTGATAGAGGGGTTCCCGGAACCCACGTCGAATGAAGTAGGAGCCGAATGACTTGAAGACGTACTCCAGCGGCCACACCCGCGCCCATTCGCCGACCGCGTAACTGATGCTGACGGCCTGGGCGAGAACGTACGCGACCACGACGTAGTCGGCGTTAGAGCGGTGGTTCATGAGGTAGACCACGACGTCCCGCCGGGGGATGGCGTTGAGGGCGGCACGATCCTGGTACTCCGAGCTCACCCGATAGAAGAGGTGCACCAGCATCCGTGCGAGGTTGTACCCCAGCTTGTAGTAGGACAGGACGTTGAAGTACGGGACGATCTCGTCGATGTAGCGCTCGACCCGGACCCGGGCGTCCAACTCGCTCACGCCGTGCTCCTCGCTGTACTCACGAACGGCGGCAAGCACCCGCGGGTCCTGCAGCAGTTGATCCCGGATCGAACGCTTGCTGACCAGTCGGTAGCGCTTCAGGCGAACGCGGAACTGGTGCGCGGTGCGCAATACGGCGCGGTCGAACCAGTGGGTGATGGCGCGCCGCGAGCGCCTGACGGTCCAGAGGGTGAGGGCGGCCGTGAGGAGCGCCGCGACAGCCAGCAGCGCCCCGTCCACGACCGAGAGAGTCAGATGACCTCCGGGAGCACCCCGGTGCGATCGTACTGGTAAGCCATCTTCTTCAGGCGGGCGATGCGTACCGCCATGGGTGGATGGGTGGCCAGCAGGTTGGCGACGGCGCCCTCCTTGTGCGTGAGCCTGCGGCCCAGGGGATCGGCAATGCACAGGTGGGCCGTACCCCGCTTGATTGCCTTCGTCGGAGCAGAGGCGTCCTCGATCTTGCGCAGCGCCGCAGCCAACGCCGCAGGGTTGCGGGTGAATTGGGCGCTGGTGGCGTCGGCCAAATACTCCCGCTTGCGGCTCACGCCGAGGGCGAGCAGGCGGGACACCATGGGAGCGAGCAGCAGCGAGACGAGCCACAGTACGAGGATGATTAGCGCTGCCGCTCCCGCCCCACCCTTCTTTCCGCCGCCGGAGCGGCCGCCTCCACCCGATCGGCCACCGGCCCGCCCGCCGTATCCGATGAAGCGCCAGGCTCCGTCGGAAATCAGCACGATGACGCCTACCAGCGCCGCCAGCAGCGTCATGAGCTTGACGTCGTGATTCTGGATGTGCGCCATCTCGTGCGCCACCACGGCCTGGAGCTCGTCCCGGCTGAGCTGTTGGAGCAGCCCCTCGGTCACCGCCACGTGCGCGTGGACCTCATCCGTGCCGGTGGCGAATGCATTGGGGTCCTTGTCGGGGACGATCCAGATATTGGGACGCGGGAGGCCGGAGGCGATGGCCATCTCCTCGACCACGTTGACGTACTGCTGCTCCTCGGGCTTGGAGGGATTGAGCAGCTCCCAAGCGCCGGTCGCCCACAGCACCTGCTTGGGACCACGCTTCCAGGCGAAGTAGGCCATGCTCAGGCCCAATAGCGTGGCCACGATGCCGAACCAAGGGATCCGGTGGTGGTACTGGCCGACCGGCGGCGATTGGCTCGCTGCTGGGCGAAGAGGTTGCTGTCGCTCACTCGTCCTTCTTGAAGGACAGATCGACCTTCGGCACCTCGCGCTCCGTGTCGTCAGCGATCTCCCACAGCTCGACCTGCTCGCAGCGCGCGAGCCCCGCGACCATGTTCCATGGGACCTGCTGCTGCTTGACGTTGTACTCCGTCGCCACGTCGTTGTAGAGCTGTCGGGCGAAGGCCACCCGGTTCTCTGTTGAGGTGAGCTCTTCCTGGAGCTGCCCCACGTTCTGTGTGGCTTTGAGCTCGGGATAACGCTCGACCACCAGGTTGAAGCGTCCCAGGGCGGAGGTCAGCGCTGCCTCCGCGGCGGCCAGCTTCCCTACTCCGCCGGTTGGACCGGCCTCGGCCTGGACTTTCACCGCCTGGTTGCGCGCCTGGATGACGGCCTCGAGCGTGTCTCGCTCGAAGTCCATCGCGCCCTTCACCGCCTCCACCAGGTTGGGAATCAGATCGTGACGTCGCTTGAGCTGGACGTCGATTTGCTTCCAGGCATTGATCGTCTGGCCCTTCAGGTTGATCAGCTTGTTGTAGGCCGAGATCGTCCAGAGGATGACGATCACGATGAGGACGAGAAATACCCAGGTCATTACGGTCCTCCGCTGAAGGCAGGCGGCTCCGTGCCTGGCACGACGGTGCCGCTATGCTCGTTGGCTCTCCCGCGGCCTCGGGCTACCCGGCGGTGACCGCAGTTGTGACACGATCCGCCCGATGGCAAGCCGCACCACATCGGCGGTCTGGGCCTCCATGCGGCCCCGAATGAGTGGGTGGTCCTCCCGCAGGTGCAGCTCGATCCCGTCGCCGACCCAGACGCGGTGCCAGGCTCTCACTCCACGGGTGTCGCCGGGCTCCTCACCCTGTGGTGCCAACGCCCGAAGTGCCTGCCCGGCCCGTCCCCGGGGTAGTGTGTCCTGGCCGGTGAGCGGGAGCTGGTCGGGCGCCGGGAGGTTGGGGCCCAGTGCCGCGGCAACGCGCCGCTCCAGGGCGTCGCCGGCGGTCTCGGCCAGCTCGGCCTCGATGTCAGCGAGCGTCGCTCCCTCCATCTGCCGCAACTTGATGGCGAGCACCTGCAGCAGGTGACGGTAGGAGTAGGTGGCGGCGGTGCCCCGTCCCTCCGGGGGCGTCACCAGGTTGCGTGTGACGTAGAAGCGGATGGTACGCTCGCTCGGGTGGGCGCTGGCCGCCGCATTGATGGGACGTACTCCTGAGGCGTCGAGAATCGCGCCAGCGAGCGTCGCAAGGTCTCGCAGGTTCCACGGTGCCAGCCTGCGGTACTCCCGCAGATTGAACAAAGGATCTTCCACGCTACGGTCCGTTCGCTTCGCGTCGTGGGCTCTCGGTGAGCCGCGTGATGAGGTCGAGGAGCTGCGCGATGTCGAACGGCTTGGGGAGGACCGGCAGATCGTGCAGGCTCAACCAGCTCTCGTGGTCCTCCGCCTCCAGGTCACCGCTCATGACGACGACGCGCCCCACCAGCTCGGGCCACTGTGAGGCAATGGCGTGATACAGCGTTTGCCCCGACATGCTGGGCATGCGGAGATCCATCATCACGACATCGATCTGGCTCGTCTCCAGTACCTGACACGCCTCCTCGCCGGTGGTGGCTAGCACCACAGTGTGGCCGGACCGGGTGAGCGCCCGGGAGAGCACCTTTCTGATACCCGGTTCGTCGTCGACGACGAGGAAGGTGAAGGATGTCATGAGACGTTCTGCAACGCCTTGAGTGGTTTCTTCTCGCCTTCGGTCGGTCTCTTGAAGAACTTCTCTCGCACGATCCGGATGGCCTCGTCGGGAGTAAGCGAGACCCGGAGCTCGCCCGGCGTCATGCCGAAGACCTCTTTTACGTTCTGCGCGAACGAGCGCGCCTTGGAGTAGCCCAGCTTGGCTGCCACATCCTCCACGGTGTATCCCGGATCCTGCAGCAAGCGATGGGCGTACACGACCCGGAACACCATGAGCACCACGCTCGGCGGCGGCAGGTTCGCCTTGGTGAACCACCTGGCGCAGGTTCGCCGGTCCATGCGGGCCCGCTCGGCCAGATCCCGCACGGTGTGGAACGACGCCGGCTCACGCACCACCGTTTCGAGCGCCCAGCGGAGCTGGCCGGGGCACCCGTCCAGGAGATCCGCGATCTCCTCGACCAGCCGGCGCGACAGTGAGCGTGCCGCCTCCTCGACCAGAATGTCGCTCAGCCGCTGCGGGTGGTCGTCGTGGCCGGCCACGACCACTTCCCGCACCCCCACGCGCCCCAGGCGCAACAGCACCGGGACCATGCCCGGCGTCAGCTTCGTGTACAGCACCAGCGGGAGCGATGGGAAGAGAACCCGAATACGCTCGATCTCTTGCGTCCGGGGTATTCCCTCCAGCCCGGGGTCCAGCACGGCCAGCTCGAGGGGCTCCCTCAGGATCGTCTCGAGTACCTCACTCCAGGAGGACGCGGCCACAAACCGGAATCGGTGGCCGGCAGCCCGGAGGAGTTGGGCCGAGAACGACTTAGGAACCGCAGCTAGAACCAGCATAAATGTCCCAATAACGGCACATGAAGTCCCCAAAAGGGCCTATCCGGCCCTTCACCCCACCTTGATGTTGGTGCAGCGGCCCCTGCCGCCGCCGACAATCTCACAGACCTAGGAGGGTGCTATGTCCCGTCGGGTACGGTATCTCGCTCTTGCGTTGCTTGCTTCTGCTGCCCTCGGGGCATCGGCCTGCGCCGACGCTACCGCTCCAGACGTCTGTGCTGACAGCGGCTACAACGGCTCCGGCACGCTCGACAGCGGCTACAACGGCTCTGGGACCTTCTGCTCGTCGAGCGGCTACAACGGCTCCGGTACCAGCGGCTACAACGGCTCCGGGACCAGCGGCTACAACGGCTCCGGGACCAGCGGCTACAACGGCTCCGGTACCAGCGGCTACAACGGCTCCGGCACCAGCGGCTACAACGGCTCGGGCACGTAGTCGCGCACACCCCTCGGGGTCTCGGCTATCGCTCGCTCGTTAACGCCTCCAGTGAAGCGATCGTCGTCTCGAGTTCCGGCGCAGGGTCTACTTCAGTGGGAACGGTCGCGGCACGCTTCTGCGCGTCGCGGCCTTCCTGTGCCTCTCTGAGTTGAGCCTCCGCACGGAACAACTGCTCTCCCAACCCTCGGTCCTCGGCGAGCGCCATGGCGCGCCGTAGGTGATCTTCTCCCTCGTGCCAGCGCTCGAACGCCGCCAGGCCGGTTCCCAGCTTGATCTCGAACTCCACCCGCTCGTCGGGCGGCATATGGTCATAGCACGCGTCGGCCTCCCGCCGCCAGCGCTCGAAAGAAATGCGATCCTGCATGAGCGCCGCCAGATCGACCAGCTCGACCACCGTTCGCACGCGGCACTCCATCGGCGGGTCGTAGTCCAGGGCCAGCAGCAGTGCGCGCTTGGCCACGGAGTAATGCCCCAACTCCCGGAGGACCATTCCCATGTCGGCTAACGCGCGCGTGCGACGTGGCTGTTCGCCATAGAGACGGAACGCCTCGAAGGCGAGTTGCACGGCTGCGACCTGGCGCCCCATGTAGTAATACGCGGCCGACAGGTCGTGACAGGCTCTTGCCTCGGCGTCCTCGTCGCCCTGCTCTCGCGCATCTTTGAGCACCGCCAACAACATGCGCTCCGACTCGGGCAGGTTGCCGAGGAAGCGTACGACGATGGCCTGTCCGATACGGCTCAACAAAGCGGAGTGCCTGTCACCGAGGCGTGAGGCAAGTCGACCCGCTTTCGCATAGGCTTCCCGGGCCTCGGGGAACTGTCCCGAGAGGCGCAGCACCCGGCCGAGCTGGAGGTGGGCCGCCACGTCCTCCTCTCCGACCTCTCCGTGACCGAGATGCACACCGGTCTGCAAGACGTCGAGTGCCTCGGGCAACCGCAGTTGATTCTCCAGCCAGAACGAGAACGCCAAGAGCGGCGGCCACAGCAGCCGCACGTTGCGGGAATCGCGCACGCCGTCCGCCACCCGCACGATCTCCAGCAGGTGATTGCCCTCGACCGTGGGGGGGTGCAGCTCGCGCAGGAAGTCGCTCGTGGCCCGAATCTGATATGCCACGGCGTCGGGCTGCGGCGGCGACCGGTCGGCGGTGAACTGGTCGACCAACCGCATGGTGAGAAACGCTCCCAGTGCGTGGCTGCTGGAGGGCTCTGCGTCGGCGTCGGCGGCTCGCTGGAGGAACGGCTCGTGCAGACCGTTTGCCGGGGTCTGTGAGTCGGGAAGCATACGGGGGATCACGAGCCTGATCGCCTCCAATCGTGCTCTTCGGGTCCTGGGGCCTGCCTAACATGCGGGCTGGCCTAAACCCCTGCAAGGGGCGGCTGCACGTCTGCAGCGATGCTATTCCACTCTGTGAAATGGCAAGCGTGCGCCCCGGCCAGAGTAATTTGGGACCGCGGTTTCGGTCGGCACTGTGACATCGATTACGGAGTGCGACGAGGCATGACGCTGGCCGAATTGGTGACGATTCTCGCCATTATCGGGATCGTCACGGCGTTCACGGTACCCCGCGTGATTTCCTGGGTGGACCGTGCCGCAGTGCGGCGATCCGCGGGAGAAGTGGTAGCGTTCTACGATCGGGCGCGGCTCGAGGCCATGGTTCGCGGCGCCCGCGTGCGGGTGGAGTTCCACGCCGACTCGCTCCGTGCGGTGCTGGAGGACGGGAGCGGAGCGGTCGTG
>JBDGXT010000380.1:0-3108 GCA_039584455.1 Gemmatimonadota bacterium | reverse complement strand
CCTGGAGCTCAGTGTCACGGCCCCGGCCGAGCGGTGGGTTGCCACGCTGCTCTCCGGCAATCGGGCGCAGGACGCCGAGGGCCGGCTCGTGCGGCGGGCCAACGGCGCCGTGTACCTCCCGGGGGCGGAAGCGACCGGCCCGCTGAGCCGCCGTGCGGAGCTCGAGGACCTGGGTCGACAACTCGACACCGCGAACGAACGGCTCGGCGAGCTCACCCAGCGCGCCCAGCAGGCGGCGGAGGCCCACAGCCAAGCGGAGCGGGCCCTCGAGACGGCCACGGAGCGCAGCAACACCGCGCGCACCGGGCTGCGGGAAGCCCAGGGAACGAGCGACGACACGAGCCGGCACCTGCACCGGGCCGAGCGCGAGCGTACCGAGGCCGACCAGGCGGTAGCGCGGCTACGGGAGCGCAACGCCGAGCGCCAGGCGCGCCGCCAGACCGTGACCGAGGAACAGACGGCCGGAGAGGCGGCGCGGACGCGCCTCGCCGAAGATCTGCGCACGCAGCAGACCGCCCTGGCAGACGTGGAGTCGATGCAGGAGGCCGCCCGCGAGCGGCGGGTGCACTGGCAAGTGGAGGAGGCACAGGTCTCGGCCCGCGAGCAGGCGGCGGTCGAGCGCGAGGAGCGTGCCAGCCGGGCGCTCAGCGAAGCGCGCACGACGAGCGAGCAGCTCACGGGCGAGCTGTCAGACATCGAGGGCAACACCGGCTCGCTCACGCAACAGCGCGGCGAGTGGACCGACACCCTGGGCGAGCGTCGCGTCGCGGTGCAGGAGATGGAGGAAGCCACACGGGAGGCCGAGACCGCCGTGACCGCAGCGGCCGACATCCTGGAAGCCGAGGAGCGCGCGCTGGAGCAGGCGCGCGCCGACGCCGACCGCCTGAACGAGGAGCTGCATCACCTCGAGCTGGAGCTGACCGAAGCGGCTGGCCGCCGCCGCGCGCTCACGGAGCGGGTCGAGGCCGAGTGGCACAAGCCGTTCGACACGCTGCTGGCCGAGGCGCCCCACGCGGAAGGCGAGATCGAGACGTTGCGGCAGGAGGCCGAGCACCTGGCGCGCGAGCTGGAGCAGATGGGCCCGGTGAACCCGCTCGCGGTGCAGGAGCACGCCGAGGAGAAGGAGCGACTCGAGTTCCTCCAGGGCCAGCGGGAAGATGTCGTGGCGGCCCGCACCTCGTTGCAGCAGGCGCTGCGCGAGATCGATCAGACCGCGCGGGACATGTTCCTGGAGACGTTCACGGCGGTGCGGGAGAACTTCCGCTCGGTGTTCACCACGCTGTTCGAGGGTGGCGAGTGCGACGTGCGGCTGGCTGACGAGAACGCGCCGCTGGAAAGCGACATCGTCAGATCTCCCTGCTGTTCTCGATCTACCTCACCAAGCCCGCGCCGTTCTGCCTGCTCGACGAGGTGGACGCGCCGCTGGACGACGCCAACGTGATGCGCTTCGTGCGGCTGCTCGAAGAGTTCAAGGACGAGACCCAGTTCATCGTCATCACCCACAACCCCCGGACCATGCAGGTGGCCGACGCCGTGTACGGGGTCACCATGCAGGAGCCCGGCGTCTCGACGATCGTGGGCGTCCGTCTGGGGCGCGCCGCACAGACCGGCACTTGAGATCGGTTGCCCTGCTCCTCGCCGCCCTGCTCGGTGGCGTGGCGACGGCGCACGCTCAGCAACCCACCGTCTCCCGCGCGCTCCAGTCCATGCTGCGGCGCGACTCCGTGGTCACCATCTGGTTCTTCGGCGCACCCGGCCGCTCGCTCGACGAGGTCGCCGCGGCGGTGACGCAGATCCAGGGCCGCGTGCGGCACCGTAGCCGCTGGCTCCACGCCGTATCGGCCGACGTGCCAAGCGGCGCCGTGGCCGTGGCACGCACGCGCCGGGAGTTCTCGCACCTGCAGCCGGTGGCCCGTGCCTCTCGTCCGCTCCCGTACACCGAGGAGGTGAGGCGTCCGCTCGCGCCACCCCTGCGGGCGCCGGCCGACCTGGACTCGCTGTACGGCCCCTCGAGCATGCCGTTCGAGCGGCTCGGTCTCTTTCCGCTCGTGGACCGCGGGTTCCGCGGCGCGGGGCTCACGATCGCCGTGCTCGACACGGGCTTCGAGACGGAGGAGCCGGCGTTCGACTCGGCCTCGGTCGCGGACCAGTGGGATTTCATCTTCAACGACTCCATCGTGCGCAACGAGGCAGCGGACACGATCGTGCAGTCGCGCCACGGCACGCAGGTGTGGTCGCTGCTCGCGGCGAACCTGCCGACACTGATTATCGGCGTGGCACCGGAAGCCAGCTACCTCCTCGCCAAGAGCGACGACGAGCGCGCCGAACCGCGGGCCGACGAGGACCGCTGGGTGGCGGCACTGGAGTGGGCCGACTCCCTCGGGGCCGACATTGTCAGCTCCAGCCTGGCCTACCTCGAGTTCGACGATGGCTTCCGCTACCAGCCGGAGGATCTGAACGGCGACGTGGCCGTGACGACGGTGGCGGCGGACTCGGCCGCGGCGCGCGGGATCATCGTAGTGAACTCCGCCGGCAACGAGGGCCTACAGGGCGGGCAGCCCGCCTTCTACACACTCACCACCCCGGGCGACGGCGACTCGGTGATCACCGTGGGGGCGGAGGACTCGGTCGGCGTGCTGCAGTCGTTCAGCTCGCGCGGTCCCACCGCCGACGGACGGCTCAAGCCCGATCTCACGGCGCCGGGACGCAGCATCTTCGTGGTGGACCCGCTGGATGCCACCGGCTTCCGGCGCATGACCGGTACGTCGTTCAGCGCGCCGCTCATCGCGGGCACCGCGGCGCTGTTCCTCGAGGTGCACCCGCTGTCATCTCCCATCGACGTGCGGGACGCGCTGCGCCGCACCGGCAACAACGCCGCGGCGCCCGACTCCGGGAGAGGGTGGGGCCGGCCCGACGGTGCGGCAGCCGCCTACTTCCCACGCGGCATCGTCGTCACCACCCCCGGCGACACGGCGCTCACCAGCGTCACCCCCACGTTCACGTGGGCGGTTCCCGGCTTCCCCGGCTTCGCGCTGCCGCTCACCTACCGGTTCCGCCTGGCGAGCGACCCGAACATGCTGAACATCCTGCTCGACACGGTAGTGACGA
>JBDGXT010000095.1:0-9746 GCA_039584455.1 Gemmatimonadota bacterium | reverse complement strand
CAGAAGGTGGCCCAGGCGGCCGAAGCCGCCGGCACCGATCCCCAGACCTGGGTGGACGGGATCGCCGCCCAGTTCGAGGCGGCCTGGGCGGAGCTCGCCATCAGCCACGACGACTTCATTCGCACCACCGAGCCGCGCCACGAGCGTGCCGTGGCGGAGCTGTTCCGCCGGATCCAGGCGGGCGGCTACATCTCGGAGGGCGTGTACGAGGGCTACTACTGCGTAGGCTGCGAGGCCTTCAAGTCGGAGAAAGATCTCGAGGACGGGCAGTGTCCTCTGCATCCCACCCGTGAGATCAAGTGGGTCGAGGAGCCGAACTACTTCTTCGAGGTCGGGAGGTTCCGCCGCCGGCTGCTCGACTTGTACGACGCGGATCCCCAGTTCGTGCAGCCCAAGCCGAAGTACAACGAGGTCCGCAACGTGGTCGAGGGGTGGACCGAGGACCAGAAGCTGTCGGTGAGCCGCGCCCGGGTGCCGTGGGGCATTCCCTGGCCCGACGATCCGGAGCACGTGGTCTACGTCTGGTTCGAGGCGCTCATCAACTACCTCTCGGCGGCGGGCTTTCCCGAGGGAGGATACGACGCGACCTGGCCCGCGGACGTGCACGTGATCGGACCGGACATCGTGCGGTTCCACGCGGCCTGGTGGCCCGCCATGCTCATGGCCGCGGAGGTCGAAGTGCCCCGCAAGGTGTGGTGCCACGGCTGGGTGAACACGGGCGGCGCGCGATTCTCCAAGTCGGCTGGCGTGGCCGTCACGCTGCGCAACCTGATCGACCGGCACGGACCGGACGCGCTGCGCTACTTCGTGCTGCGGGAGATTCCGTGGCACGCCGACGGCAACTTCACCTGGGAGCGGTTCGACGCTCGCTACACGGCCGACCTCGCCGATGGCTACGGCAACCTGGTGAGCCGCGTGCTGGCGATGATCCGCCGCTACACCGACGGGGTCGTGCCCGACGACGCGGGCCCGACACCGCTCGATACGGCCGGCGACGAGCTGATCGCCGCGTACCGCGAGGTCATGGATGGGCACCTGCTGCACGAAGGAGCCGAGCGGACGTGGGGCCTGGTGGCCCGGGCCAACGGCTTCGTGGAGGAGCGGGCGCCCTGGAGCCTCGCCAAGGAGGGCAAGACGGCCGAGCTGGAGGAGACGTTGGCGGCGCTGGCGCGCGTTGTGGCACGCATCACACTGATGGCGAGCCCCCATATGCCGGGCAAGACGCAGGCGGTTTGGCAGGCGTTGGGGATGCCGGGCGAGGTGACGTCGGCCTCGTGGGATCTGCTCGAGCACCCCCCCACTGGTGGGGCCCAAACTGAGAAGCTCCCTCCCCTCTTTCCCAAGGATCGGAAGGAGGTCGTAACTAACTGAAACGTAAGGGCTTACACCGTTACATGAAACGGTTGACAGGCCCCGTACCAGCGGTCTATTATGATCCGGCCGACTGTGACATTGGGCACTGTAATCGCTCGGCGCTGCGGAGAAATTCCCGGTTGAGAGACGGTTTGTCCTAGCGGGGGGCTGGGCACATGGCAGATCGGCGATGGACAGTTGTGTTGGTACCACTCGGAGACGGGTCGTCCCGCTCCGTGCAGGTATCACTACGGGGGTTCAGGATCCTAGTGGGGGTCCTCGCCGTGCTGGCTGTGTCGGCCGTGGCGTTTGGCTACGTGACGATCACCAAGGCGATCAACCTCACTCGGCTGGACCGCCTCGAGCGCCGCAACGAGCTGCTCACCCAGGAGCTCGATCAGGCTCAGACCCTCGTCGCCACCCTGGGCGACACCATCTCCTCGATCGCCGAGCGGGACGAGTTGGTACGCCTGCTGGCCGGGCTGGATCCCACCGACCCCGCCGTGCAGCTGGCCGGTATCGGTGGTCCCACCGGTCCTTGGACCGAGCGGGAGCAGGTCCTCTCCGAGGGCGCCGAGGGCCGGCGGGCACTCGACATGCGCTCGGAGCTGGACAACCTGATCCGCCGCGCCAACCTGCTGGCCAACTCCTACGGCGATGCCGTGGACAGCCTCCAGTCGCACCGCGATCAGACCCAGCGCACACCTTCGATTTGGCCCACCAAGGGATGGCTCACGAGCAACTTCGCCACCTCGCGGATGCACCCCATCTTCCACGAGGCCCGTCCGCATGAGGGCATTGACGTGTCGGCAGCGGAAGGGACGCCCATCTTCGCGCCCGCCGCAGGCCGTGTGGTCAACGTCCGCACCATGACCGGCTACGGCCGCACCCTCACGATCGACCACGGCTACGGGGTCCAGACGTTCTATGCCCATGCGTCGAAGGTCCTGATCCGCGTGGGCCAGTTCGTGAACCGGAACGACAAGATTGCCGAGGTGGGAAGCACGGGGATCGCCACGGGGCCGCACCTCCACTACGAGGTGATCATCAACGGCCGCCCGGTGGATCCGCGGAACTTCATCCTGCCGGCCAAGGTCGTCGATTAATACGAGACATCCGTTGGTGGTGATACCCCGGCGCCGGGCACTGCTCGCCGCCGGGTTTTTACTGGCCTTCGCCGCCTGTAGCCGTGACGAGTCCGCCGTGCTCGTGCGCGCGCAGCTGCACGCGGAGCCTGTCACCGGGCTCACGGTGCGCGCGTACCCCTTCGACCCGGACCAGATCCTCGACTCGCTGGCCGCGCTCGCCTCGGCCCCGCGGCCACAGTTCCCCGAGCTCGAGCGGGAGCTGGCCGCGTACGAGCCGGCCAGCGACACCCGCCTCCAGGAGGCGAGCCGCCCGTGGCTCGCGCTGCGGGACACGGTCGCCGCCCTGTCGGACTCACTCAACCGCATGGACAGACGCTCGCCAGCCTACGCCCGCATGTACGAGCGATTCCGCCAGCTCTACGCACGCCTGGCCCAGCGGGCGGCGGAGCGCGATGCCGCCCTGCGGGAGGTGAACGGGGACCACGTGGATCTGGCCCGCCGGGCCCAGGCGGCAGCCGAGTCGCTGCGTGTGTGGGAGCACGAGACTTTCGCCACGTACGCCGAGGCAGCTCAGGCGGCGCTACAGCACTCGGGGCACACCGTGTACGATCCGTCCACGGACCAGGTGGGAGCGCTGGAGCTCGAGCTGCCGCGTGGGAATTGGTGGTTGATCGCGCGCTGGGCAGACGCTAGCCTTCGCCGCTGGCGACGATCTCCATCAAGCGAGGACCGGTGCGGAACAGCATGGCCGTTGGACTCACCCTGACCGTGGCTGCCGTGGCGTTGGCGGCCGGCTGGAGCCTGCGTGGCGCGAGGGGGACCGACGACTCGACCGCGGCGACGACGAGCGAGGAGCCGGTCCTCAGCCAGGAAACGGCAATGCTCGACCGCCGCACGAAGGGCGACCCCGACGCCCCCGTGACGGTGTTCGAGGTGAGCGATTTCCAGTGCCCCTACTGCCGCAAGTTCTGGGATGAGACCCTTCCCCCCATGGAGCAGGAATACATCACCACCGGGAAGGTCAAGCTGGTGTTCCTGAACCTCCCCCTCACCTCGATCCATCCCAATGCGGCCGCCGCGCACGAGTTCGCCATGTGCGCCACCAAGCAGGACCAGTTCTGGCCGGTGCACGACCTGCTGTTCCAGTACCAGGAGGAGTGGGCACGCCTCGGCGACCCCGCGCGGTACTTCCTCGAACTGGCCGACTCGGTAGATCTGGACCGGGACCTGCTGATGCGCTGCTTCAATACCGGCGAGGTGCGCTGGCTGATCCAGCAGGAGGCCGAGATGAACATGCGGTCGGGGCTGCGCAGCACGCCCTTGTTCGTGGTGGAGGAGAGGCTCGTGCAGGGCTGGGCGCCCATCGAGGAGTGGCGCCCGCTGCTGGATTCGGCGTTCGCGCGCAAGACGCGTGCGGAGCCCTAGCTCGAGAAGAGGGCGAGCCCCACGTCGTACAGCGCGTGGGTCCAGGCCGCGACGCCGAAGCCGCGCGCCACATACAACCCACTGAGCAACAATCCCGCGATCGCGCGGAAGGTGAACGTCGGGGCCGTGAGCGGGTCCCCGTACGGTCCGATGTAGTGGAACCCGCTGAAGATGAGGGCGCTCAGCACCACCGCCGCCGTCACCGCCCCCCAGGTACGCCACTTCATGCGCTTGAACACCCAGAGCAGCCCGGAGACGAGCAGGACGCGGAACAATAGCTCCTCGTAGATACCGGCTCCCAGTGAGACGACGAGCTGCGTGCCCAGCGGCAGCGCCCCCAGTGGCTCCTGGACCGCCACGGCGAGTGGTGCACCGCGCAGCAGCGTGGCCGTGAGCACGGCCGTGACCTGCCCGAACACAGCCGCATACACGATGCTCTCACCCAGCATCCCCAGGAATACCTGCGAGTCGAGCTTGCCGCCCCGCGCACGCTGATCGCGCCACACCAACCACGCTCCTAGACCGAGCAGGAGCACGCCGAACACTGCCAGGCCCGCGCGCCCGCCCAGACCCACGAACAGGCTCTTGAGCAGCACGTCGGCTCCATTGCGCACGCCGGCGAACGCGGACTGCGACAGCAGCGCCGAGAGCCCCTCGTAGAGCACGAGGAGCGGGAACGCGAACAGCAAGCTGTAACGCAGCTCCCGGGGCGCCTGGACATACTCCCGTGGCGTCATGGTGTGGAAGCTATCACATTGGCTCCATGCAGCAGAGCGTATATCGCTGGGCGGCGAAGGCCGTGCATCGCGTCCCACTCGGCAGAGGAAAGCTGGCGCGCAGCCTCGCCGGCCGTCGTGGAGCGGTGGAGCGCTGGATCGACTGGGCGGGCCAGCACCGCACCACGGCGCCCCTCATCTGGATCCACGCGGCGTCGGTGGGCGAGGCGCTCACGGCCCAGCCCGTGGTGGCGCGGCTGCGCTCGATCCTGCGCGACGTGCAGGTGATCCACAGCTACACCTCCCCCTCGGTCGAGCAGTGGCCGGCACCGTTCGAGGCCGGGGCCGCCGACTACGCCCCGCTGGACGAGCCGGCACCCGTCGCGCGGGTGCTGGAGGCGCTCAGCCCCTCACTGCTCGTGTTCAGTCGCGGCGACCTGTGGCCCGAGCTGGTGCGGGCGGCGCAGGAGCAGGACGTGCCCGTGGCGGTCCTGGGCGCCGGTGTGCGCCCCCGCAGCCGCCGCCGCAACCCCTTCCTTCGACCACTCTACGCCGCCGTGCACGAGCCGGTTTCGTGGCTCGGAGCGGTATCTGAGGCCGACGCCGCGCGCTGGGTCGAGTTGGGCGTAGCGCCGGACGCCATCGAGGTAACCGGTGATCCGCGTCACGACGAGGTGCTGGAGCGCGTGACGCATGTGCGGCACCTGGGGAGCTTGCTCCCGTGGACGGAAAGCGCTCCTACCATCGTGGCCGGGAGCGCGGAGCCGGCCGACGTGCCCGTCCTGCTCGAGGCGACCCGGACCGTGCTCGCGGAGCACCCTTCTGCCAAGCTCCTACTCGTACCGCATGCAATCCACGGGAGCTTCATGAAGCGCCTGCACGCACGTTGCCGTCGCAGCGGGCTCGGCGTCGCGGCCTGGCCCGAGACCGACCCCGAGCGGCAGGCCTCGGTCGTCGTGGTGACGGCGCGCGGCCTGCTCTACGACCTGTACGCCCTCGGTGACGCGGCGTACGTGGGCGGGGGGTTCCGGAGCGGACGGCTGCATGCCGCGATCGAGCCCGCCGCCTACGGTCTCCCCGTGGTGGTGGGGCCCGCGTGGCGGGGCGCCGCCGACGCGGCCTCGCTCGTGGCTTCGGGCGGGGCGGTGCCCCTGCCCCCGCGCGATGCGGCAGGGGCGCTCGCGCGCACGTGGCTGCGGTGGCTGACGGACGAACAGGAGCGACAGCGTGCGGGGCTCGCCGCTCGCGGCGCTTTGCACGAAGGGGCCGCCGTGAAGACGGTCTGTGCGCTACTGCGGCTGTTGGGAACGGTTGGCGGCGAGGCGGCGGCCGATCAGCGCGAATTGGGACGGGTGCCGTGCGGCGCCGGGCACGCCCATCCACCGTCGGTGCCGTCTACGGCTCGACGATGACCCCCTCGAAGGTCACCGACCGGGGGACGATGATCCCCAAGGTGAGAATCGAGATGAGCACGTCCTTGAACTTGCTGCGCACCTTGATCTGCAGATCGGCAACCTGCTGTACGCCCCGCGCCTGGGCCGCGATTACGTCTCCCAGCGCCGCACGCGAAAGCGGCACCATCCCCCAGAGCGCGAACACCGAGGTCCTGGTCACGGAGAACGGCTCGCCGTCGGCTGGCGCCGAGCCCGGCGAAGCCATCGTGGTCTCCACACCCGTAACCGTGGCGTTGAAGGTCTGCGCGCACCCCCCGGTCACGAGCACCGCCACGACGATCGCGGGCGAGAGCAGCCTGAGAATATCCCGGTTCACGGGCTAGTAGTTTACACAGGGGAAGCCAAACAGGAAGCCCTACCGGCCGAACACGCCCCCCGGAATTCCCAGACTCGGCACGTGGAACTTCAAGAGAATCCCGCCGCCCAGCAGGAAAGGTGAGGCGCGCTCCGCCGCGCCGGCATACGGTTTGATGGTCATCCAGTCGAGCGCACCCCACACCCCGAGCCCACTGGGCAGCCCGAGTGTGATCCCCCCCGACAGCCCGAACCCCACTTGGGTGCCGAAGTCGTCCTGGGTGAGGCCGCCGCTCAGCAGCGGCGAGCCCGCTCCCACGGTGGTGCTGCGCACGTGCGCGCGCACGCCGAGCCAGGGCTCGACGCTCACCGACGGCGCCGGCGCATTGAGCGCCACGCCGATGCCTACGGGGAAGTCGAGGTATTTGGTCTCGATGTCGCTGAAGTTCACGTAGCCAACACCTCCCTGCAGACTGAGCACCAGGAAGCTCGTGGGCGAGCGGAACAGGGTGAGCGCCACGTTGCCACCGAACGAGACGGAGCCTTCAAAGGTGATCGAATCGGGGGCCCCGGGGTCCACGTAGGCCGCACCCCACATGACATGCACCAGCGGCGTCCCCACGTACATGTGCCCGCCCACCGCCCCCGGCGTCTCACCGGGGGCGAGCTCGGCATCTTCGCTCAGCCCTACCCCGATGTCGCCGTACACGGCCACCCCGGTACCGAAGTTGGGAGAGAAGAACACCGGAAGGTTGTAGATCTGCGCGCACGCCACGGCCGCGCCTGGCCCGGTCGCCAACGCCACCAGGGCGATGCCACACAGGGTTCGCTTCATGAGACCTCCTGACTCGTTCACCCGCTCCGACGATAAGGTGTCACTCCTGCAGGCCGGAACGCAAAGCGGGGCGCCCGCAGGCGCCCCGCCACATCCTCCAGTGCAGCAGTGCGATCAGCCGCCGATGATCCCGCCGGGGATCCCGAGGCTCGGCACGGAGAACTTCCAGGACAGCCCCGCGCCCAACCGCATCGGCGAGACGCTCTCGGTAGAGGTCCCTGGCTTCACAGTGAGCCAGTCGAGCGCGGCCCACGCACCGATGCCGAGCAACAGGTTGGCATTGATGCCGCCCGAGACGCCGAAGCCGATGTCGGTATCGGACGTGCCGCCCACCGATGTGCTGAAGATCTGCACCCGCGGCGCGATCCAGGGCTCAACGAACGCACCGACGACCGGCGGGGTGAGGGCCAGGCCCACGCCGATCGGGAAGTTCCACTGCTTGGCCGCGGTCGCGCCGTCCCCGAACTTCACGTAGCCGGCGCCCGCCTGCACGTTCACCACCACCAGACTGGCTGGGGTGCGGAACAGCGTCAGGCCGATGTTGCCGCCGAAGCTGATCTCCTTGTCCGCACCGGTCACCTTGGTGTCCACGTACGAGGCGCCACCCATGATCTGGAACTTGGACAGCCCCAGGATGACGTGCCCGCCGTACGCGATGGGCGCGTCGGTGTCGAGCTTGGCATCGTCGTTCAGTCCAATGCCGAAGTCGCCGTACACGCCCACGCCGGTGCCGAACGCCGGCGAGAAGTAGACCGGCATGTTGTACAGCTGCGCCGACGCCGTGTTGGCGGCGAGGCCCGCTACCAGCCCCACGAGTGCGATACTACCCAGAATGCGCTTCATAAGACCCCTCCAGTACAGATTCGCAGCTAGTCTCTCCGAAACCCATATGGGGGCTTCGGACTCATCATTCACGACCACTGCCGTCGCGGTCGGATCCTTCACCCTCTGACCATGTATAGACCCCGCGAGCCCACCTCGGGTCCCACGGGGTGCGCTCTAGTTCACCCAGACCGCGCTGATCGCAAAGCCCTTGAGCGGCGCGTCGCCAAATGCAACGCTCAGACGGGCATCGAACTTCCGGGTCAGCTTGAAGTCGGCACCGAGACCGAATCCGAAGGCAAAGTGGTCGGTGCCGGCGGTCACGATCAGCCCCACAGGCTCCACGTACGGCACGATGCTCACTTCGGAGTCCTCCACGTTGAGCCGTCGCCCCAGCGAAAACCCGATGGGAATGAGCGCCGTGCTGAAGCCGTTGAACCAAACGCCGATGCCGGTCAGGACCGCGCCGTCGAGCGGGAAGTCGTCATTGTGCGTGACGACTCGTGCACGCCCTTGCAACCCGGCGATGATCTGGGTCTCGGCCCCCTCGCCCGGATCGTAGAAGCCTCCCCGGGCCTCCAGGTCGAACTGCTTGTACCCGAAGCCAAAGAGCCCCTCGAGCGCGAACTGATCGTAGTCTGGGAAGCTCATCGTGACGCCCACCTCGTTCTTGTCGAACGAGCGGTACGGGGCGTAGTAAGCTGGCATACCCGTCGCCTGTGCGGCCGCCTCGCCGGCGAAGCCGAACAGCGCCAGGGCCAGGATCCAGGAAGTCTTACGTCTCGACATCGCTCTCTCCCGTTTCCACGTATTCCGCAACGACGCGCACCGTGTCGTCCACGACCTGGAGGAAGCCTCCGCGCACGCGGAAGGTCTTCGTCCCGTCGTCGGTCCGCACGGTCAGTGGCCCGTTGCCCAACAGGGTCACGAAGGGGGCGTGCTTCGGCATGATGCCCACCTTCCCATCGAACGCCGGTGCTACGACGGCATTCGCGGACCCATGGAATACTGACTCTTCGGGAGAGAGAACCGTGATATGCATCACTCTTGCTCGAGTTTCTTCGCTTTCTCGATGACCTCGTCGATGCCGCCCACCATGTAGAACGCCTGCTCGGGGAGCTCGTCGAACTCACCGGCCACCGTGCGCTCAAACGCCTCGATCGTATCCTCGAGCTTCACGTACCGCCCGGCGGTGCCGGTAAAGGCCTCGGCGACGTGGAACGGCTGGGACAGCAGGCGCTGCACGCGGCGGGCCCGGCCCACGACCAGCTTATCCTCTTCGGACAGCTCGTCCATCCCAAGAATGGCGATGATGTCCTGCAGTTCCTTGTAGCGCTGCAGAATCCGCTGTGTCTCGAGCGCGGCGGCGTAATGCCGCTCGCCCAGGTACTGCGCGTCCAGAATCCGGCTGGAGGAGTCGAGCGGGTCCACCGCCGGGTAGATGCCGATCTCGGTCAGAGCGCGCGACAGCACCACCGTGGCATCCAAGTGGCTGAACGCGGTGGCCGGCGCCGGGTCGGTCAGGTCGTCGGCCGGCACGTAGATGGCCTGCACCGACGTGATCGAGCCCTTCTTGGTCGAGGTGATGCGCTCCTGCAGGTCACCCATCTCGGTACCGAGGGTCGGCTGGTACCCCACCGCGCTCGGCATGCGGCCCAGCAGCGCCGACACCTCCGAGCCCGCCTGGGTGAAGCGGAAGATATTGTCGATGAACACCAGCACGTCCTGGCCTTCGACGTCGCGGAAGTACTCGGCACAG
>JBDGXT010000094.1:0-8059 GCA_039584455.1 Gemmatimonadota bacterium | reverse complement strand
CTGGCGGGAGCGCGCCACGTGCGTGCACGTGGGCGTCACGCCCGAAGGCCGCCTGGACGAGGAGGATTTCGAACGGCAGCTCGAGAAGCACGAGGGGCGCATCGCTATCGTGGCAGTCACGGCCGCGTCCAACGTGTCGGGGTTCCTGCAGCCGGTGCACCGGCTCGCACGCCAGGCACACGCGGTTGGGGCGAAGATCATCGTGGACGCGGCCCAGCTCGCCCCGCACCGGCAGGTGGACATGCGGCCCGACGACGACCTCGAGCACCTCGATTTCGTGGTGCTGGCAGGGCACAAGATGTACGCGCCGCTCGGCGCCGGAGCGCTCGTGGGACCCACGGACTTCTTCCTCCAGTCCAAACCCGAGTATACGGGTGGCGGGACGGTCGACGCCGTGACGCTGGGCAGTCCCAACGTGGTCGGCGCCATGGCCATGGCCAAGGCAGCGCAGGTGCTGATGGACGTGGGGATGGATCGGGTCGCCGCCCACGAAGCGCACCTCACGGCCTACGCGCTGGAGCGACTCGCAGACATGCCCGGCATTCACGTGTACGGGGATGCGAATCCCGCCGCGAGCGACACCAGGCTCGGCGTCATCCCCTTCAACGTCGAGGAGGTCGACCACTACCTGGTCGCGGCCATCCTGGGGTACGAGGGAGGCGTCGGTGTGCGCAGCGGCTGCTTCTGCGCCCATCCCTACGTGGTGCATCTGTTGCAGCTCCCCTGGGAAGCCCTGGAGGCCTGGAAGGAGCGCGTGTTGCGTGGCGACAAGCGTGGCATGCCCGGGATGGTGCGTGCGAGCTTCGGCTGCTACAGCGACACCGAGGACGTAGACCGGTTGGTGGAAATGCTGGACCGGGTGGCACGCGGCGACTACCGCGGGAAGTACGAGGTGGATCCGGCGAGCGGCGAGTACCTGCCCGAGGGCTATCGGGAGCCGCTGGCCCGGTTCTTCACGTTGGAGTCGGCGAGCGACTGACTTCGCCCCCGCGCCCTGAACGACTCCTCTTCGACGAACGACCCGGCCGGCCGGCGGCAGGCTAGGGCACGCTGGCGGTGTCCCTCGCCATGATCGTATCGGCCTGGAGCGTGTCGGCAACCGCACTGTCCGCCGGAGCCGACTCGGCGGCACCCAGCTCCGCTGCTTCCTCCTGTCCGGCGCACGCGACCAGCATCAGCACCACGAGCAACGCGACGATTCGGCGCATGAGCGACTCCCCTCAGTTTGGCAAGTCCTGCTCGACGTTATTTCATAAGTTAGGAGATCGGCCGGGCGCCAGGCCAATCCCCCAGGAACTGCAGCCCGGCCACTCGCCACACGAGGGAGCGTATACGACGTGACCGATCGACGCAGCTTCGGACCGCCTGCAGTGCTCGGCGCGCGCGGCGCGCCGAGTGTGCGCGCCGAGCCGACCGTGTTCCGCGCCAACCCCGACGGACGACAGGTCCTGGTGCGGTTCTACGTCACCGAGGTGGACGCCCTGGCCGGGCGACTCCGGGTGTACGACCAGCGACGGCGCCTGCTCGGCACCGCCGGGGTGATCCGCTCGGGCGACGGGCTGTACGGCGAGCTGTGGCTTCCGCTCGGTCGGGAGACGACGGTGCAGAGCGAGCTGGAGTACCCAGGGGCGCGCGGTGTGCTGCGGTCGAGCCACCGGCTGCGGCCCCAGCGCCGCTGGACAGTCTTCTGGATCACTGTAGCCGATCCGCGCCTGCTCGAAGCCCAGCTCGAGCCGCTCCCGCCGGTACGGCGCGCGGTGCAGGCGCACATCTATCAGGAATCAGGCGTAACCGCCAATCCGCTCCCCGCGGAGCGCGCACTCGACATCAGCGATCACGTGACTTTTCTTCGCATGGTACACGAGGCGCATCGCGTCGAGGAACGCTACGGCATCCCTACCGGAATCGCGGCTGTGAGTACGGCGCCCGAGGCGCTACCCCAGAACGTGCTGCTCGCGTTGACCGGCTCGGGCATTCGCTACGCCCTGCATTCGTGGCACGGTGCGACTCCGCTCGAGTGGTACGAGGCGCCGGACGGATCACGCCTTCTCGCGGCGGCGATTCCGCCGCGAGGACATCCACGAGAGTTGGGCTTCAGCGCTTCCCAGGAGGAGATGACGCGGCGGGTGGAGCGCTGGTTGACCACCACCCCGCAGCTGCTCTCGCCCGCAGCGGCGAGCGGCGAGGACGCACTCGCGTTCGTCGTGAGCACCGCACCCGACGACACGCAGCTCGCCATGCTCGAGGCGGTGCGGCGTTGGAACCAGCGGTTCGCATATCCGCGCATCGAGATCGGTGCCGGAGAGGAGTTGGCCGAGGCGATCGACGGCTGGCGCAGCGCGATCATCCCGGTGGCCCCGAGCGGCTATCACACACACGAGGCGTTGCCCGATGCGGCGACATTGGCCGCCGTCGCCGGCCAGCGGGATGCCGAACGTGCCGCGCACGCCGCCCGGGCGCTGTCGACGCTCGCGGGGCCACTCCATGGAGGGGCGCGCTCTTTCGGCGAGGAGAGCGATGACCCGGGTGCCGTGCTGCGCACCGTCGCCGTGGAAATCCCCACGACGCTCCCAGGCACCCTGGTGTTCAATCCCTGCCCCTTCCTGCGGACCGACGTCGTCACGCTCCCCGACGGGTCGCAGCAGGTCGTGACCGATCTGCCGGAGCTCGGCTACGCGTTCATCGTGGACCAGCCCCGGGCCGCCGCTTCCTCCGAGCGGATGATCCCCGGCGCGAGCGCCGCGTCGACGACGCTCGAGGGCACACACCTGCGACTGGATCTAGATCCGCGATCGGGGGCCATCAGCTCGCTGGTGTCCCTGGCGGACGGCCTGGAGTGGGTGCGCCCCGGAGGCGACGGCCTAAACGCGATCCCCGGCGCCATCGTCGAGGGACTGTCCCACGAGCGCATCCCCGAGGTCGGCAGCCGCCTCGTGGTACGGCGCTGGTCGCCGGCTCGCGGCGAGGTGCGCACGACCGTCACGCTGTACGATGCCCTCCCCTGGATCGACATCGCGAACGACGCGGCCGCAGTGGGCGAGCGGGCCATGGAGTACCTCTTCGGGTTCGATCTCCCGCGCGCGCGCGCGGCCTGGGAGGTGCCGGCGGGACACGAGGAGTCACCCGCGCCGGTGTACTACATCACGCACCTCCGCTGGCTCGTCGTCTCCTCCCAGCAGGGCGCCGCATTGCTGCGCGGTCTCGATGCGCCGTTCGTTTCCGTGATGCAGGACGGCACCGTTCTGGCGCACGGTCCGCGCGGTCAGGCCCGCTACCGTATTTCGGTGACCACCGAGTCCGTCGATCCCACGCTGGCAGGGCGCTTCGGTTGGGGCGCGGAGCCCCTCGTCACCGCGCGGGTGGATCGGCAGCCTTCGGGTCGCCTGCCGCGATACGGTCCGCTCATCGTGGTGGATCAACCCGGGATGGCGATCGTGGGCCTCAAGCCCGCGGACGACGGGAACGGAATCATCGTGTACGTGCAGGAGCTGTTGGGGTCCAGCCGGTTCGCGACGCTGGGTGCCGGTACCGTCACCTTCCAGTCGGGACGTAGGGTGGACTTCCTGGAACGCGACCTGGAGGACGTCTCAACCGTTCCCGGCGGTGTGGCGTTCGACATTTCGGCCTGGGGAGTCGTGGCGGTGAGGCTGCTGGGCGTCGGCTTGCGGCCCGCTTGAACGGCCGGGAACAAAGAGGGTATATCTTGAGCATGACTCCTCCCACTACTCTCGGCGACCTCCGACAAACCGAGTGGTCCGAGCCACGCGTGCATCTCCGCTCCGTGAAGGACGAGATGCGGCACAACCTCATCTGCATGTTGGAAGCCGGCCAGGAGATCTTCCCCGGCATCGTCGGGTACGAGGAAACCGTCGTTCCCCAAGTGATCAATGCCGTTCTCGCGCGCCACAACTTCATCCTGCTGGGACTCAGGGGCCAGGCAAAGAGCCGTATCTTGCGCCAGCTGGTGACGCTGCTCGACGAGGAGATCCCCATCCTCGCCGGCAGCGAGGTGAACGACAACCCGTTCCGGCCGATCTCGAAGTTCGGCCGCCAGCTCATCGAGGAGCGTGGCGACCGGGCGCCCATCGAGTGGATCCCGCGGCACCGGCGCTACGTGGAGAAGCTGGCCACGCCCGACGTAACCATTGCCGACATGATCGGCGACGTAGACCCCATCAAGGCGGCCCGTGGCGGGCACCTGCTGTCGGACGAGCTCACGATCCACTACGGGCTGCTGCCGCGGAGCAACCGCGGCATCTTTGCCATCAACGAGCTGCCGGACTTGGCGGGGAAGATCCAGGTGGGCCTGTTCAACATCATGCAGGAGGGCGACGTCCAGATCAAAGGCTATCCCATCCGCCTGGCCCTGGACGTGCTGCTCATCTTCTCGGCGAACCCCGAGGATTACACCGCGCGCGGCAAGATCATCACACCGCTCAAGGACCGCGTCGGGAGCGAGATCCTCACCCACTACCCACCCACCGTCGAGCACGGGATGGAGATCACGGAGCAGGAGGCATGGCTCGAGCGCGACGGCCGTGCGCTGGAGCTCCCCGACTTCATCCGTGAGCTGGTGGAACGCGTCGCGTTCGAGGCCCGGGGAGACAAGCGCATCGATGGCCGCTCGGGCGTGAGCCAGCGGCTCCCCATCAGCGTACTGGAGAACGTGCTCTCCAGCGCCGAGCAGCGCTCCATCCTGCTCAAGGAGAAGCAGGTCGTGCCGCGCGTGAGCGACGTGTATGGTGCGCTGCCGGCCATCACGGGGAAGATCGAGCTGGAGTACGAGGGTGAGCTCCAGGGTGCCGAGACCATCGCGCTGGACCTGGTGCGCGGCGCCGCGGGCGGCACCTTCGACGCGCGCTTGGGCGGGGCCGACTGCGATGCCATCGTGGAGTGGTTCGAGCAGGGCGGCGCCCTCAAGGTCTCCTCCAACGAGCGCTCCGACGTCTGCCTCAAGGGCTTTTCCACGGTGCCAGGCCTGCTCGACGTCATCGAGCTCGCCGGCCTCGCGCCCAAGAAGGACCCGGCCACCCTGGTCTCGGCGTGCGAGCTGGTGCTCGAGGGCCTCGTCGCCCACCGCCGCATCTCGCGCAGCGACGAGCTGGGCTACACGCGCTCGCGTCTCGAGCGGCCGCAGTTCGGTGCCGGCCCCGGCGACCTCGGCACCTCGCTCTGACCGATGCCCGTCATTACCGTCTCGCGGCAGTACGCCTCAGGCGGATCCAACATCGCCCGGCTCGTGGCCGAGCGCCTGGGATGGGCCCTGGTAGACAACGAGTTCGTCGACCGGGTGGCGCGGCAGGCCGGTATCTCCCGCCAGGAGGTTGAGGAACGGGAGGAGCGCGTGCCCGGATTGGCCGAGCGGCTGGCACGCGCGCTCGCGATCTCGTCACCAGAGGTGTTCGTCGCCACCGGCGAGCCGCCCGAACCCCAGTTCGGCAGCGAGGCCGACCTCGTGCGTGCCACCGAGGCGGTGATCAATCAGGCGGTACGGCAGGAGGAACGGCTCATCATGGTGGGTCGGGGGGCCCAGGCACACCTGGCGCAGCACGAAGACTCGCTGCACGTCTACGTCGTGGCCCCACGCGAGCGGCGCATCCGGGCCGCCGCCGATCGGCTCGACGTGAGCGCGGAGGAGGCGGAGAGCTGTGTCGACAAGACCGATGAGGGCCGCCGCCGCTACGTGAAGGCCAACTACCAACGGCAGTGGGAAGACGCCACCAACTACCACCTCGTGTTGAACACCGCCGCGTTCAGCTACGAGCAGTGCGCCGATCTGATCGTGGAGGCCGCGCGAACGAGGGGCTGGGCGTAGGCCACAGCTATCGCGTCTCCGCGATCGCCCTCGACCGCATCACCCCGAGCGCCGTTCCCACCGCGCACACCGCTCCTCCGACCATCAGTGCCAGTGGGGTCCCGAACCGTTCCGCGGCGGCCCCGGCGGCGACCGCCCCGAACGGGCTGATCCCCACGAACGCCAGCGCGTAGAGTGAAATGACGCGCCCCCGCATCTCGTCGGGCGCGATCGTCTGGAGCAGGGTGTTGGAGAGCGCTGCGGTGATGATGAGAGTGAGACCCAGGAGCGTGAGCAGCAGCAGCACCAGCGGGAGCGCGCGCGAGGCGGCAAACAGCACGACGAGGATGCCGTAGGCGAACGATGAGGCAGCGAGCAGCCGGCCGCGCCGCACACGGTGCCCGAACACGGCCAGGATGAGCGCGCCGGTCAGCGCACCCAGGCCCACGGCCGACATCATCCAACCGTACTCCACCGCGCCGAGCTGCAGCACGTCGCGGGCGACCACGGGCATCAGCACCAACACGGGCAACCCGAAGATGCTAATCGTCGCGATGTTGAGGATCAGTGCCCGAATCCGCACGTCGGCGAAGATGAACCTCAGCCCGTCCCGGATGTCGGCCAGCGCAGAGCGCCGCCGCGTGGCGGGCCGGTGCGGCGGAAGCCGCATCACGAGGAGTGCCGCCACCACGGGCAGGTAGCTCAGCCCGTTGATGAGGAAGCACACACCCACGCCCACCGCCGCGATGAGCACGCCGGCGATCGCGGGCCCCACCACCCGGCTGCCGTTGAACGCCGAGGCATTGAGTGCCACCGCGTTGGTGAGGTCCTCGCGCCCTACCAGCTCGGCCACGAGCGACTGGCGAGCCGGAATGTCGAACGCGAAGGCCACGCCGAGGAGCGCCGCCAGGATCACCACGTGCCAAATGGTCGCCCGGTCGGCGAGCACGAAGGCCGCCAGCGTGAGGGCGAACGTCGCCGCCCCGATCTGGGTCAACAGCAGCAGGCGCCGCTTGGACACCCGGTCGGCCAGAGCCCCGGCATAGAGCGAGAACACCAGCACGGGGAGCCATCCCAGGGCATCCACCAGCCCGACGTAGAAGGCAGAGTCGGTGAGCTCCAGCACCAGCCACGACTGGGCCACCCGGTGCATCCACAGCCCCAGGAACGACACCACCACACCGCCGTAGAATAGGCGGAAGTTGCGGTGCCTGAGCGCGCCGAAGGCACGCGGGCGAGGCGCGGGCGGGCGGATTTCCGGCCGATCCGCGGACGCCGCACCCGGACCGGCTGGATGCGATCCAGGATCCTGGCTCATTGCGAGAACTTCATGTGGGTTTCAGTTTACCAAGAGAAGGGTAACGACGGAGCGGCATGCGCTACACCACCTACTCCCGCTACATCCCGCAGCTCCTCGACGCGGTCAACCTCGAGGACCTGCTGGACCAGCTCAGCGATTTCCTGCTGCAGTCGGGCTTCGCCGGGGGACCGATGTACCACCCCTACTGGGGCTCCTTCGGCGACGAGCAGGAGGGCGATCGCTCGCTCGACGCGCTCAAGCAGGCAATCGTGCAGGCCCTCATGGAGTCCGGCAAGCTCACACCGGAGATGCTCCAGGTGCTGCGCGGCGAGTCCACCGGCGACGAGCAGCGCGACGCCGACATCCAGCAGCAGCTCGCCGATCTGATCGATCAGGTGGTGCAGAAGCTCATCGAGCAGGGCTACCTCAACGTGGGCGACGCGCCGCAGATGCCCGAGAGCCACCAGCAGGCGTTCGGTCCCGGCGGCCAGGCCCGGCAGGCGGCGCAGAACGTCGAATTCAACCTGACCGACAAGGCGCTCGACTTCCTGGGGTATCGCGCGCTACGACACCTGCTCGGCAGCGTCGGCAAGTCCAGCTTCGGCGCGCACGAGACGGCCCACCTCGCGACCGGGGTCGAGGCCGAGGCGATCTCCAAGCCCTACGAGTTCGGCGACACGCTCAACCTTGACGTGCCGTCCACGCTCACCAATGCGATCGCGCGGGGCGGGCTGAAGGTGCCGCTGGAACTCGACTACCGGGATCTCATGGTCCACCAGTCAGAGTACCGCTCCAGCGCGGCCACCGTGCTGATGCTCGACTGCTCGCACTCGATGATCCTGTACGGGGAAGACCGCTTCACCCCGGCCAAGAAGGTGGCGCTGGCGCTCACCCACCTGATCCGCACCCAGTTCCCCGGTGACTCGATCAGGGTGGTGCTGTTCCACGACACGGCCGAGGAGATC
>JBDGXT010000379.1:0-2518 GCA_039584455.1 Gemmatimonadota bacterium | reverse complement strand
TCACTCGAGAGTTCCGGGCTGCCCGCGAGAGGTTGCAGGCAGTTATGGGAAGTAGGTAGCTGAGACGACCCGAGGCGGACAGGGAAGACGGCGAATTCCAACCACCGCGTTGGGTGCCCTACTGCACAAGGCTTGTCACAACTGGGGCCCAGCGGGCGCATGAGCCGGTACGCATAGGATCCACCGGACGCTGAGCGACCGTTTCCAGATGCGGCGAGCCGGAGCAGCGCGCCGTGCCAAATCAGCCGGACCAACTCGACCCTGCGACCATCGTTCACCTATGCAGGGACCGCGCCTCGGCGAGTAGGCGGCATGGTCGTTGTCTACCTGGCCGAATACTTCAAGGACCGCAAGGTGGCGCGGACCCGTAGTAGCTGTCCTTGTTGCATCCCGGGTCGCGAGCGCATCGTTCGCGGCCGGGATCGACTACCTCACCGGTGGCGAGGTTCTGCGCCAGTGCCCGCCCGGCCGCGTTTGGCGCCAGGTGCAGCCTGGACGGCCCCGCACGCCGGCCGTACTTTTGCGGGTCGTTTGAGATTCTTGCTCTTGCCGATTCATCCCCAGGAGGCTGAACATGAGACAGCTTCGCCGCAGTGCGCTGCTTGGTGTCATGCTGGCGACCGCCGGCCCCGTCGTGGCGCAGGAGGAGGCAGCGCCGGCGCCGTTCTTCGAGCAGGTGCCGGCGGTGATGTACGAGACGTATCAGGGGGTCAACCAGCCGGCGTTCGACGACTACTTCCGCATGCTCGTCGCCAAGTACACCGCGACGGGTGGGGCCGGCTGGGCGGTCTACCGCGAGAACCCCAAGGTCTCGTACCGGATCACCGTGCTGCCGGAGGGGTTGGCGTCGGTACCCGAGATCCAGCAGGCGCGCGTGCGCAGCTTCCAGGAGTTCGATGATGACCAGATGGCGCTGTGGAACGCCGGGTGGGAAACGCGCCACGCCGCCATCTACAATGCGGCCCCGAGGCTGAGCTACGTGCCCGACGGGTTCACCCTCGAAGACATCAGGCAGCTGCCCTACCACCGGACCAGCGTCTACCACCTCAAGTGGGACCAGGGCGCGGCCTTCCGGGACGCGCTCGCGGCCCGCGCGCAGCTCGACCGGGACCACGGGATCGAGGGCTTTGTGCTCACGGCCTGGAACGGCGGGTTCGGGACCGTCGGACAGACCGTGATGATCCGCGTCTCCGCCGAGAGCCTCGTTGCCGACCGTGCGGCTCTGGCCCAGCGGATGGAGATCCGGCAGGCGTACCTCGACGAGTTCCGGCGGCTCACACGGATCATGAACGACGCCTCCTGGCACATCGATCGGCACGATCAGAGGCGCCAGAACGAGCTCTCCTACACCCCGGACGGCGGGTGAGAAGGCGCCAGCGGTTATACACGTAGCTCTGCCATGGCGAAGGAGGTGGGCGCGGCAGGGGGGCAGTGAGGCTTAGCCAGCGACACCACCGCGCGCGCGACAACCCTGTCTCCCGAGTGAGGGTGGCGGACACCCTGGACTTCGCGCATCAACACGATGTGATCCATCGCGACATCAAGCCGGAGAACATCGTGCTTGGCGCTGGCCATACGCGAGTCGCGGATTTCGAGACGGACAGCGGATTGCTAGGCGTCGGTTTCCCCCTTTCTTATCCCTTGCGGCACCCATTGGCCGGTGGCCTTCCTGGCCCGCCGCCAGACAGACGCCGCAGTAGACGCCGCTTCATGACGCCGTAGTAGACGCCCGCCTGACGACGAGACCACCTGGCCCAACCCATCACGTCATGCGGCCCTGGTGCTGGTGCTCTGGCCGGCCCTAGCGGCAGCACAAAACCCCGGACCACGCACAATTCACATCGACACGCGCGAGTCCACTCAGCTCTCGTTTGACCTGTCGCCAGATGCGCAATGGCTGGTCATCGATCTGCTCGGCCAGCTGTGGCGGCTGCCGGCAGCAGGCGGTGATGCGCACGCCCTCACGGACGCGGTCCGCGATACCGCACAAGACATGGATCCGAGCTGGTCGCCCGATGGGCACTGGATTGCGTTCCAGTCCGATCGACCAGCCGGACGAGGCGTGTGGTTGATGCCCGCGAGCGGCGGCGGGGCGCCGCGGCTCCTCGTTTCCGCGGATGACGCGAGGACCTGGCCGGCCTGGTCCCCCGACGGCCACCGGGTTGCGCTGATTCGGAACGGCCGACTCGCAGTCGCGGATGTCACTGCCGGTTCCGTCAGGGACCTCACGATTATCGGGCCGCGCTCGTCTCCTCGCGAACCGTTATGGACGCCGGATGGCCGGCGAATCGTGTTCGTCCGCGGTGCCCTGTGGCAGGTAGCCGATACCGGTGGCGTGGCGACGCCCGTGGCAGGACCCGAGCTCCGCGTGCTCGCCCCTGCGCTGTCACGCCAGGGCAGCATCGCCTTCTTCCGGCGCGACACGCTCACCATGAGACACGACCTGTGGATCGCCGACTCGCTCGGCGCGCCACCCCGACAAGTCACCGATGAGTTCGATACGTCACCCGTGCGCGTG
>JBDGXT010000378.1:0-2566 GCA_039584455.1 Gemmatimonadota bacterium | reverse complement strand
ACCCAAGGCCGAAGGCGACACCACGCACGAACAGGGCAGGTGGATCGTCGTCTTCAAGCGGCAGCCCGACGGGTCGTGGAAGTGCTGGCGCGAGATGTGGAGCACGTACGAGCCTGCCGAGATGTAGCAAGCGCGGTACTCGACAACCCGCGAACCGATGCAGGGGTCCCCATAGCAGGGGGCCCTGTGTCGTTTCATCTCCGAGCCCTCACCGTTCCCTACTCCGCAACAACGCCTCCGCGCTATCTTACGTCGTCGCAGGCGGCGCCAGGCAACTCCTTACGGAGGGTGGACGCGGATGGGCGGTGACGACAAGCGAATGAACGTGTTCGAACGCTACCTCAGTCTGTGGGTGGCGTTGTGCATGGTGCTCGGGGTGGCCATTGGGAAGCTCGTCCCAGGGCTCGTGGGCGCACTGCGGGACCTCGAGTTCGGGGCCACCAGTCACATCAACGTCCCGATCGCAGTGTTGATCTGGCTGATGATCTACCCCATGATGCTCAAGATCGACTTCACGTCGATCGTGAACGTGGGCAAGCGCCCACGCGGGCTGTTCGTCACGCTCTTCGTGAATTGGCTGGTGAAGCCGTTCTCGATGGCCTTCTTCGGATGGCTCTTCTTCAACCACCTGTTCCTGCCCCTCATCGGCCCCGAGCTAGCGAGCCAGTACATCGCGGGCGTCATCATCCTGGCCGCGGCCCCCTGCACGGCCATGGTGTTCGTGTGGTCGTATCTCTCGGACGGCGACCCCGCTTACACGCTGGTACAGGTCTCGGTAAACGACCTCGTCATGCTGCTCCTGTTCGCGCCCATCGTGAAGTTCCTGGTCTCGGGCGCCTCGGGGCTAGAGGTGCCATTCGAGGTGCTGCTCTACTCGGTCGTGATCTTCGTGGTGATTCCCCTCGTGGCCGGGTCGTTGAGCCGGCGCTTCCTGATTCGCCACAAGGGTGCCGAGTGGTTCGACCGGCGCTACGTGGCCCGCTTCGCCCCGGTCACCGTTATCGCGCTGCTCGCCACGCTGGTTCTGATATTCGCCTTCCAGGCGGAGAACATCACGGCACGCTGGTTCCACGTGATCCTGATAGCCATCCCGATCCTCATTCAGGTCTACTTCAACTCATCGCTCGCCTACGCGCTGATGCGGCTGTTCCGAGTGCCCTATGCGGTGGCTGCACCCGGGGCACTCATCGGGGCATCCAACTTCTTCGAGCTGGCGGTGGCGACGGCGATCGCGCTGTACGGAGCGGGATCGGGTGCGGCACTCGCGACGGTCGTGGGAGTGCTGGTCGAGGTGCCGGTGATGCTCTCCGTGTGCCGCGTCTGCGTCGCGACGAAGCACTGGTTCGAGCCGCAGGCGGCTTAGGAATCCCGCCGGGAGAGCTCCAGCTCCACTCGCACGCCAATGTGATCCGAAAGGTGTGCGCCAGGCTCGTCGAGCACGGTGCGGGCATCCTTCACCGACCATGCGTGCGCCAGCCCCGATCGCGTCAGCACGTAGTCGTAGCGCGCATCCGTCTTCGTCTCCTGGTACGGGAGCGCCGCGTAGCGATTGCGGCTGGGTACCCAGGTGGCCGTTCGGGCAGCGGGTGTCGGGTTTGGCGGCAGTGGATCGCTGAGGTCCGGGTACCCGAGGGTCGGGGAGGTGTTGATATCGCCCGCCAGCACGACCGGATTCCCGTTCGCCTCCCCATTCGCGGCTTCCAGCAGCGGCGCGAGCTGGGCGCAGCGCAGGTGAGCGTGCTTCTGCTTCGTACCCGCATAGAGATGGAGGGCGAGCAGCGTCACGCGTCCGAGCGGCGTGTCGAGGTGAAGGATCATCCCGCCCTTGTGGCCGATCCGTTCGTCGGGCTTCGAGCCGACATCGTGGGGGTGCCGGATGAAGCGGCTGCCGCTGATCGGCAGGCGCGAGAGGACCAAGAGCCCACCCGTTTCGTCGATCGGCACCAGCCGCAGGATGCGGCGGGAGCGCAGCGCATCGGCTGTCGTCTCGTAGGGCGGGCACAGCTCGCGCAGCATACGCTGCCTGGCACGCACATCGAACATCTCCTGCAGCACGATGATGTCGGCATCCAGCTCAGCGAGCGCCTGTGGCAACTGCCGCATACGGCGGCGCTTCTGCTGCGACGGGATGTTGAGCGGCAGCGCCCACGCGTTGAACGTGACAACCCGGAGCGAGAGTGTCTCAGTCATGACCGCGAACGATAACACCGAAGGCCCGGCCGTTGACACCGGTGCTGCCGACGGCTCTCGTTGTTGCATGACACTGCGTATCCTCCTGCTGGCGTGCGTCACGCTGAGCACCGCACTGCCGGCGCAAGAGCGTTTCCCCTACGAGCTAGACCCATGGCTGGACGGTGGCCTCACGGCTGGAGGTGTCGCGCTCCTCGCCGGAGCCGTCGCGATTCGCCAGGGCCAGGAGCCCCTGAGCCCAGAGGAGATCGCGGCGCTCGAACCGGCGGACATCAATGGCTTCGACCGCTCTGCCACCGAACAGTGGTCGACCACTGCCGCAAACGTGAGCGACGTGCTCGTCTGGACCATGATGGCCGCGCCCCTCGGCCTGGCT
>JBDGXT010000093.1:6190-12923 GCA_039584455.1 Gemmatimonadota bacterium | reverse complement strand
CCATAGATTGGTGGCCCCGTTACAACGGCGCGAGGCCGGTCATGGCAATACGTCCAGTACGCATGTTGGGAGACCCGATACTGCGCGCCCGGTGCGAACTGGTCAAGAACGTCAAGTCACCGGCCGTCCGCGTCGTGGCCGACGACCTGCAGGATACCCTGCAAGACCTCCGGCAGCGCCACGGCGCTGGGCGCGGACTCGCCGCTCCGCAGATCGGCGCCCCCATGCGGATCATCTACATCGAGGCCGACGAGTCTCGAGTCCTGATCAACCCAGAGATCGAGGACATCGGCACCCACGACTTCCAGGTTTGGGACGACTGCTTCTCCGTCCCGGACCTGCTGGTGCAAGTCCAACGGGCCCACCACATCAGGGTGACGTACACGGACCTCAGCGGGAAGGCGCATGCCATCGAGGCCGAAGGCGAACTCGCCGAACTGCTGCAGCACGAGATCGATCACCTGGACGGCGTGCTGATCATCGATCGCCCGGTGGGACTCGACCCATTTTGTCTACGCGAGGAGTGGGAGAAGCACTACGCCGCCCGGGGTCGCTACACGGAGCCGAGCCCCAGAACACTGGTGCCGGCGGAGCGGTTGGCCGAGTAGCAACTGGGAAGAGGGAACGGGGAACGGTACTGCGGCGTATTGCATCGTTCCCCGATCTCCGTTCCCACCTATTCTATCCCAACGACTCCAGAAACTCCCCAATCACCCGGCTCGTCGCGATGGGCTGCTCCATCGGAGTGAGGTGCCCAGCCTCCGGAATCACCGTGTACATCGCGCCGGTAATGGCTTCGGCCATGGCACGCGAGTGCTCGGCCGGGATGAGCTGATCCTCCCGCCCCGTGACGACCAGCGTCGGCACGTCGATCTCCCGCAGGAACTCGGTCGCATCGGCTCGCTCCTTCATAGCCCGGAGTGCGCCGGCCACCCCCGCGTCCGGGCTGCCGGAGACCATCGTGCGGACATGCTCCACGACTTGGGGCATGGCGGACAGCGAGCTGGGGGACAGCAACTTCGGCAGCATGACATCGGCTAGCGCCTCAGAGCCCTTCGCCTCCACCATCTCGATCATCTCGTCACGGCTCTCCCGCCCCTCGGGAGTGTCCGCCTCGGCTCGAGTGTTGGTGAGGACCAGTGCGCGCACCATGGCCCGGTGTCGCTGCATGAACTCAAGCGCGACATAGCCGCCCATGGAGAGGCCGCAGATGACGGCCTCCTCGACGTCGAGCTTCTCGAGCAGCGCCGCCATGTCATCGGCGTACTCCGCCATCGAGTAGCCACCAGACTCCGGCACGTCACTCAACCCCATGCCGCGCAGGTCCGGCGCAATGCGCTGCCAACCTGTGAGCGGCGCGACCAGATGGCGCCACATAGTCCTGTCCAATGGGAAGCCGTGAACGAAGAGGATGGCGGGTCCGTCGCCCTGCACATCCACCGCCGTGGCCACATCGCGAATCATGAAGTGCTGGACCGCCCCCGCCCGCACCGAGGGACGGGTACCGAAGAAGTTGCGGATCTCCACGGGCACCGTGGTCGGCTTGCCTGCCTCCCCCACACACACGAACACGGAATCCGCCTCGGCGACCAGTGTGCTGTCGGCCTCTCGGCGCGCCGTCTGATGTAGTGAGAAGCTAGTGCGGCCCAGATGTGTGAGCGTCGTGTCGAACTGCAGTACGTCACCCGGAAAGGCCTCTGCGGTGTACTCGATGGTCGACTTGCGAACCGCTGGCCATGTCCGGCTCCGCTGAAAGGCCTCCATCCCAGGGCCGGCGGCCAACACTTCCCAGCGGGCCCGCTCGAACATCTGGAGGAACGCTGCCTGGTTGACATGCCCGAACGCATCGCAGTCGTCGGGGTACACACGCATCACAACGGAGGGAACGGAAGTCACGGGTGTAAACTTACGCCCTCGCGTGACGCCGACAACAGGAGCACGTCGCAGCACGCGCGAACCTGTTCGGAGACGGCCTATCGGTCTGACAACTGTCGCGATACTGACACTATGGTGCCGTCATGGTGTGTCTATGTGCCAAACCCTAAACGCTTGATTGGCAACGGCTTGGCAATTTTCCACACCGTCTAGACACTGTGTCGATAACCGACAGCCTCGGGTCGACCTTGCCGCCTCCACTGTTCAACTACCGGCCCTCCTAGCGAAGTTACTCCTCAGCCATGCATGCCCGCGCCTCCGAGATCCCCGCCCAGGTCATCGACCACACTGCTGAGCTCCGTGCCCTCGTCCGCCGACTGGCCGACGAGCCGCGGGTCGCCCTCGATACCGAGGCGGCGTCCTTCCACCGCTACGTGGACCGGGTCTACCTGGTGCAACTGAGCTCGGACACGGAGACGGCCCTCGTGGACCCACTCGCGGTGACCGACCTGGGCCCGGTCGGCAAGCTCCTCTCCAACCCAAAGGTGGAGGTCGTCTTCCATGACGCGGACTACGACCTGCGAATCCTCGATCGGGATTACGGCTTCAGGGCGCGGAACGTCTTCGATACGCGCATCGCGGCGCAGCTGGCGGGGGAGCCGGCCGTAGGATTGGGATCGCTGCTGGAGAAGTACTTCGGTATCCAACTGGACAAGAAATTCCAGCGCGCCGACTGGTCCCGCCGTCCACTCACTGCCGGAATGGTCGAGTACGCAGCCGAGGATACACGGCATCTGACGTCGCTGCGGGACACCCTCGAGCAGAAGCTCCAGGCAATGGGGAGGCTTGAGTGGGCGCAGGAGGAGTTTCGCCTGCTAGAGGAGATACGCTGGACCCAACCGGGTGCCGACGAAGAAGACGCCTACCAGCGCATCAAGGGCGCGCGCGCCCTCAAGCCGAGAGCGTTGGCAATCCTGCGGGAGCTGTATCGCTGGCGCGAGCGCACGGCTCGCAGTCTCGACCGGGCCAGGTTCAGGGTGCTGGGCAACCACGCGTTGCTCGCCGTTGCGAAGGCGGCGCCAACCAGTGCGAGGAAGCTCGCAGCGGTGGACGGCATGCCGAAGACGACGGCGCAACGCTATGGGGAGCCGATGCTCCGTGCGGTCAAGAAAGGATTGGACGTGTCGGACGAGAAGCTGCCACGCGTGCGTCGCACGCGTCGACCCGAACCCGACCCTCGGTACGACCAGCGCCTGGAGCGGCTCAAGGAAATCCGCAACGAGCGGGCCGGCGTCGTGGAGCTCGCCCCCGGCCTGGTGTGCCCCAACGGCACCTTGCAGGAAGTGGCGCGCGCCGTGCCGCAGTCGGCTTCGGAGCTCGACGGCGTGGGTGAGTTACGGCGATGGCAGCGCGAAGTGGTGGGCGACGCGGCCATCCTGGCTGCCGTCGCGGGACGGGCGTCTCAGAAGCCCAAGTAGGCACGCACCTTGGGGTTGATCCGCTCCGGCGTCCAATAGGGCTCCCACACCAGCTCGACCCTCACATCCTCCACTCCGTCGAGCGCTCGGACCGCCTCGTCCGTATCACCCATGATCTGCGGTCCCGCCGGACATCCCGGTGACGTGAGCGTCATCTTGACGTCCACCTTCCCCTGGTCGATCGCCACATCGTAGATCAGACCGAGATCGACGATGTTGATGCCCGCCTCGGGATCCTTCACCTTCCGCAGGGCGTCTTGGACGATCTCTTCGGTCAACGTGGCCTCGGGCTCTTCACTCATCGCCGTCACTCCGTGCTTCCCCGGACCAATGTACGGGGAACGGAAAAAGGGAAGGCGGCTACCTCGTTCCCAACACTCACCAGCTCAGCTTCGTTCCGCAACCGGCCCCCAGCGTCGCGCAACCCAAGCGTAGACCCGCTCGGCCACGGGCATCATCCCAGGCACGCCTGCAATGAACGCGACCGCGCGACCGCCGCGCAGGTAGCGAAACGCCTCTCGCGCGGCAGCGGCCCCCGCGAACACGGCACCGTCGGGCCGCACGAAGTGCGCCGCTCCCTGAAGGCGTTCTCGCGGCTGTCCGGACAGCTCCGTAGCCCGCGCGTCCTGTAGCGGCAACAGCCAGATCACGTCCTCCCGGTCGAGCCGCTTCATGCGCTTCACCCACGTGCCGCAGAACCCGCAGGTCCCGTCATAGATCAGCGTGGGTCGCGCCGGCTTGTGGGGCGCATCGCCGACGCGTCCTGCGGTCAGCACCGGTCGGCCGTCGGATCCGGCGTGCCACATACGCTCGCCCGCAGCGCTACGGCGGCGTCGGCCACCTGCGCCCGAATCTCCTTGAGGCGAGTGATCGACCGCCGCGTCCGTGGGGCGAACACGCGGTTGGTCAGCACGATCACGAACAGGTCCCGCTCCGGATCGATCCAGATGGAGGTCCCGGTGAAGCCGCCGTGCCCGTAGGCGCCGCTCGAGAGCAATGCGCCGGTATTCTCCTGGCTCGTCGTGTCCCGCATCTCCCAGCCGAGGGCGCGATTCCCGGCTCGCCTGCGGGTGAATTCACGCACCGTCTCCGGGTGCACAATGGAAGCGCCACCCGCGGTCCGGCCCCCGTTCAGAAGCAGCTGGGCGTAACGCGCCATGTCCGCCCCGGTGCTGTAGAGTCCGGCGTGTCCCGAGACGCCGCCGAGCCGCACGGCGTTCTGGTCATGCAGTTGCCCCGCGATGACATGGCCGCGCCACAGCCCCACCGGGGCAATCCGGCCCCACAGCCTGCGCGGCGGCTCGAACCGGGTCTCGCTCATTCCTGCCGGTTGGTACACGCGTTGCGCGACGAACTCGTCGAGCGGCACACCCGCCACGCGCTCGACGACCCATCCGAGTAACATCGCGTTCAGGTCGCTGTAGACGACACGGCCGGCCGGCTCGTACCGAAGGGGCTCGGTGAGCACCAACTCCTCAGCCTCCTCGGCCGTACTCGCCCGTTCGTTCAGGGGGAGGAACGCCCGCAGTCCGGTGCGGTGTTCCAGGAGATGGCGCACCGTGATCTGTTCCTTGCCCTCACCGCTGAACGCCGGCAGGTAATCCTGCACCGGGCGATCCAGATCCAGGGCCCCTTCCTCGACGAGCACCATGGCCGCCGGCGTCGTGGCCACCACTTTGGTGAGCGAGGCCAGGTCGAACAGCGTGCTATCGGGCTGCGGCACCGAGGCCTCCGCCGACCACGTAAAGTGCCCGTATCCCTCGGCGTGGAGAATCCGCCCCCGCGTGCCCACCATGACGACCGCCCCCGGGAACACGCCACCTTCGATTCCCCGGGTGACGGCCGTCTCGATGGCGGTTTGGGCTCCCAGTTGGAGCGCCATGACGAGCAGGGTGTAGAGCATGGTTCGGGCGACTCCCTTATATCATATCTAGTGTCGCCCCACAGGTTTCAACCGACAACCGCCGGACCGTCATAGGAGCGCCGTGAGGCAACGCATATCCTGGCTCGCACTGTTCGCGCTCAGCGCCGTCGTGGTCACGGGACGGGCGCAGGAGCCGCCCCTCGACACGCTCGCCATGAAGGAGCACACGCGCTACCTGTCTCACGACTCGCTGCGCGGACGCGCCACCGGTTCTGACGGGGCGCGCCTCGCGGCCCGGTACATCGAGAACCAGTGCCGCGCGACGGGTCTCGTGCCCATCGGCAGCAGCTACAGCCAGGCCGTCCCACTCGAAGAGGCCCGTATCCTGGAGGGCACACAGCTCTTCGTCTCCCGCGGGCAGGGCGTTGCCGAGTTCCGCTTCCCCAACGACTTCACGCCAAACGTCGGGGACCGCAGCACGCTGCGTGACTTCGCGGGGCGTGCCGTTTTCGTCGGCAGCGGGGAGACGATCCTGAGTCCCGCCCTGGACGCCGTCGACGTCGAGGGCCGCGTCGCCGTCACGCTCGGACCCGTCCGTGGCGCACCGGCCGACACACTCGGGCAGCGCGGGGCCGCGGGCATGATCAGCCTGATCGGCGATCCGGAGACCTACGCCCTCTATGCGCAGAGCCGGGGCGACACGCGCCTGTACCACGGCGATCCCGAGGTCCACTCGTCGTTCTTCCCGCCGGTGCCGTCCGTGCTCGCCGGACCGCGGCTCTCCCGCCTGCTCATGCGGTATGTGTCGCTCGGACCGGGAGACGACATCCGCCCACAGGCGCTCGGATGGTCGCTCGAGGTAACCCTGTCCCATGAGCTCCAACCGGTGGAGGCCCGGAACGTGGCGTGCGTGCTTCCGGGGTCGGACCCCGAGAAGCGCGAGACGGCCGTCGGCTTCATGGCACACTACGATCATCTCGGCGTCGGCAAGCCGGACGAAGCCGGCGATTCAGTGTACAACGGATTCTCCGACAACGCGGCGGGCGTTGCGATGCTCCTGGCGATCGCGCAACGACTCGTGGACGACCCACTGCAACACTCGGCCCTCTTCCTCTTCCCAAGCGGTGAGGAGCGGGGCTTGCTCGGGTCGGACTACTTCGTGGCGCACCCGCCATGGCCCCTCGAGCACATCGCGGCGGTCATCAACCTCGACGCCGGAGCGCCAGCGGCGCCTCCTGTGCGTTGGCAGCTCGCCGGGGTGGACAGTACGGGGCTGGGCGCCTTGGCAATCGCAGTTGCGGCGGAGCGCGGTTGGGAGATCACCACGTCAGCACCGCGGCCCAACTCCGACTACTTCCCCTTCACCCGCCAGGGGGTACCGGGACTACTCATCATTCCGGGGCCACTCCCCTACGAGGGACTCTCATCCGACAGCTCCAGTGCCCTGTTCCGGCGGTGGGACCACTACCACCAGCCGAGCGATGAATGGGCCGAGGATTTCCCCTTCGCCGGGCTC
>JBDGXT010000093.1:0-6168 GCA_039584455.1 Gemmatimonadota bacterium | reverse complement strand
GAGCCTCACCGCTAGCGCCGGCGCCTGGGATCCTTGAGCGACCCCGGAGGGAGTGCGTACAGCAGTCCGGCCGTGCGCCGGTCCCGCAGCGTGAGGTCGTGCATCGTGGTGGTCGGGTACATGACGTCCTGCGGCTCGTCGGAGTGTCCGAGCCCGAGGAGGTGGCCGATCTCGTGGACGGCGACCGTTCTCACGGCATCCGCCGAGAGGAGCCAGCCGGAGGGACTGTGCGTCGCGAGAGTGAGCGTGCCCTTCAGCAACCAGCCGCGTGAGTTCCACATCAGATCTGCCTGACCCGTACGCCGCGAGCTGAATCGCTCGATCCATCGCACGACGACCTCGGCACCGGCCGAGTCACGCACGAACCGGAAGTGCACGGGAATGCTGCTCCCTCGCTGCCAACGCGAGAAGGCGTCTTCCACCGCCCGACCCATGTCCACGGTGTACCCCGGCGCGCCACCTTCCGGCAGGTAGACGGCGATCGGCTCGTCGACCCGCTCCGACCAGCGCCGCAGCATCGAATCACCTTCGACGAGCATTGCCGGCAGGTAGGTATCCGACTCCGCGATTCGGCGCCGCGCGGCCGCGCGCATTGCGCGCACGCTGTCCCAGTCGATGGTTCCTCCCTGGGGGCCCGACTCGACCACGATCGTGTCGACGACGTGGCGTGTCCGATCTTCACGACCGGGCCGCTGGACGATCAGGTACACCAGGACCGCCGCAATGGCCACGGTGGCGAGCAGGGTGAGGCGCCGCATGGGACGCAATATGAGGGAGGTCTGGGGGTCCGCGCCACCGGGCCGGCTGGCATCCGGGCCGCTGCGGCTCTATCATTCCCTTTCCTCAAGAGCACCGGACAGAAGCCCTTAAGCCGTATCGATTCAAATGGTTAGCAGCGCGGGGCGGGATTGGGCGGAACCGCTCGGGGCCGGGAGCGTGCGATGATCGCACCGCCCGGCCGCCTCATCATACGGTTCCGGTTCCTCGTCATCCTCTTCTGGATCGTGGCGGCGGTACTCGCGCTGCCACGGGCTGCTGCCGTGCACGAGGTCCTCGAGGTCGAAGGCGAAACGGTCGAGGGTTCCGACTCGCGTATCGCAGCCGAGATGATTCGGAACGAGTTCCCACAACCGATCAGTCACTACTTCGCCGTCACGCTCACCGGCCCCGTCCCGATCGACAGCCCCCCCTACCGCGCCCTGCTCGATTCCCTCACCAGCAGCGCGGTCCGCGAGGAGTACATCACGCGGGTCCTATCGTATCTCTCCACGGACGACGAGGAGCTAATCAGCGAGGACCGGCAAACCACGTTCTTCGTTGCGGCGGTCGCACCGGAGAACGGCAGCGCGACCGACTTCGTGCCTTTCTTCCGCGAGGCCATTCACGGCACGAAGAACCGCATCCCCTGGGCAGCCGCCTACGAGGTGCAGGTCACAGGGAACCCGGCGCTCGACTACGACATCCGGTCCGTGAGCAAAGAGGATTCCGAGCAGGGCGAGAGGAAGTCCCTTCCGTTCACGGCAGCTATCCTCGTTCTCGCCTTCGGTGCGCTGGTCGCCGCCATCCTCCCGCTCATCGTCGGCGTGTTCGCCATCGAGTGTGCGCTGGCCCTGGTACACGTAGCGGCCGGGTACTACCCGATGTCGGTATTCGTCCTCACGATCGTGACCATGGTCGGGTTGGGGGTGGGGATCGACTACTCGCTCCTCATCGTGACGCGGTTCCGTGAGGAGCTGAACCGGGGCCGGACGGCCCGGGGGGCCGCGGAGCGCGCCACGGCCACGGCAGGACGGGCGGTCGTCACCAGCGGGCTCACGGTGCTGTTGGGCTTCGGGGCGCTGCTCATCACCCCCATCAGCGAGACGAGATCCGTCGCCATCGGCGGCTTGTTCGTGGTCGCCGCAGCCGTGCTCCTGTCGGTCACCCTGCTACCGGCGGCGCTCTCCCTCATCGGGCGCAACATCGATCGTCCTCGGTGGCTCGCCAAGCGACTCGCCTGGTATCACGCACCCACGGGTTGGGAGCGCTGGGCGCGCTGGTTGGCGCACCATCCGTGGCGGGCGCTCGTGATCGGCGGCGTCGGCATCGCGGCCATCACCTGGCCGCTGGCCAGCATCCAGATTGGATTGCCAAAGTCGGGCTGGTTCCCCTCGGAGACCGAGTCCAGCGACGGCGTCAAGACGCTGCGAGACATGGGAGCGCAGGGCGCCCTGTTGCCGGTGCGGGTCGTGGTCCGGGCGCCCGACGGCGAGAGGATCGTGGGGACCAAGTACATCCGCGGCCTGAAGCGGCTCTCGGATTCCATCAAGGCCGACCCTCGCGTGGCCCAGGTCCGCAGCGTCGTGGACCTGGAGCCCGACATGTCGTCCCTGCGCCTGACGATGATGTACAGCGACGTCGACGCTGCGCGCGCCCGGGCGCCCGACTTCTACAACGCCTACCTCTCCGACGACGACCGCACGACGCTAATGGACGCGTTTCTCAGCGACACCACGTCGCTCACCAATTCGATGGAGGTCGTGGAACGCATTCGCGCCATTGCCGGGGCTGGCGTACGCGGGTTGGATTCCGTGACCGTACATGTCGGCGGTTTCCAGGCGGGCAGCGTGGACCTGCAGAACCGGCTGCTGGAGCAGTACCCCACGGTAGTGCTGCTCGTGCTCGTCACAACCGCCCTCATGATGTTCATCGCGTTTCAGTCGATCCTGGTGCCCATCAAAGCCGTGGTAATGAACTGCCTCTCCGTGGCGGGCGCATTCGGCCTCACGGTGTTGGTCTTCCAGTACGGAGTGGGCGTGTCCATCTTCGGACTCGATGAGCCCACCGAGGCGATCTACGTCGTGGTGCCGGTCGTGGTGTTCGCAGTCGTGTTCGGCCTCTCGATGGACTACGAAGTCTTCCTGCTCTCGCGAATAAAGGAGGCGTTCGACCGAACCGGCCGCAACGACCAAGCCACGATGGAAGGCCTCACCGCGACAGCATCGGTCATCACCAGCGCCGCTGCGATCATGATCGTCGTGTTTGGCACCTTCAGCTTCTCGAGGGTGTTGGCGGCGCAGCAGTTGGGATTCGGACTCGCGGTAGCCGTGCTGCTGGACGCCACCTTGATCCGAATGGTGCTGGTGCCCGCGTTCATGCACATCGCGGGCAGCTGGAATTGGTGGCCGGGAGTAACGAAGGCCCGGCGTGCGCGCGTGCTGGAGGCCGCTAGCGCCGAGGTGCAGGGACCCGAGGTGCAGCCAACCGGAGAGCCAGCTCCAGACGCGAACCCCTGAGGTCCCAGTGCCACGCGTCTACCCGCTCGCCGCTGTGCGGGTGCTTCAAGGGACGGTACTGCAGCCACGCCTCCCGCATCCCGAGTCGTTCACCGGCCCGGAGCAGTTTCTCCCGGTCCGCGGACACCATGTGTGCCCAATGCTCGCCCCGCAACTGAAAGGGGTGGAGCCAGAGACCGCCCCCGAGGGCGTGCTCCACCCCGTTGCGCCACAGCCCGAACTCGCGCCACTTCCCGTCAGTCGCACTCAAGCGAGCCGTCCTGCGTCGCACCACCGACCGGCGCGGCACCTCGCACGAAGAGGTAACAGCGACGGTCCGTGTTCGCGTGCGACGCGACCGCGGCCCAACCGTCCGCCGTAGCCTCCCGCACGGTGATCCTCACCGCCGGGCCCGGTGCAAAGCCACGTGCCTCGAGCGCTCCCGCATCCCCGGCATAGATCCCGGCGTCGTACAGGTACGACTCCTGCGCCACGGCGAACTGCCGCAGTCCCTCTCTCATTTCCGAGACGTAACGCCGCTCCCGCGACGCGCCGAACTGCATCACCGCGACCGCAGCCAGCAGGGTGAGCCCCACGGCCCATACCACGATCTCGACGAGCCTAGGCCTTCGCATCGAGCCAGTTCTCCCCGACTCCGATATCCACGACGAGCGGAACGCTGAGCTCGGCCGCCTGCTCCATCTCACGCCGCAGGATCTCGCGCGCGGCCTGCACCTCCGATGCCGGAGTTTCCACTACCAGCTCGTCGTGGACCTGCAGCACGATAGCACTCTCCAGGCGCTCCTCCGTGAGGGCCTTGGCGGTGCCGATCATCGCGAGCTTGATCAGATCTGCCGCCGATCCTTGCAGCGGTGAGTTCATCGCTACCCGCTCGCCGAACGCTCGCACGCTGTAGGCCCGTTCCTTGAGCTCAGGGATGTAGCGCCGCCGCCCGAACAGCGTCTCGGCATACCCCAGATCCTTCGCCCGCACCACGCATTCGTCCAGGTACCGCCGCACACCGGCGAACCGCTCAAAGTAGAGCTCGATGAACTTCTTCGCCTCCTCCTGATCGATCCCCAGTTGGCGGCTCAGGGAGAACGGGCCCTGTCCGTAGATCGTGGCGAAGTTGATCGTCTTCGCCTGCGACCGCATCTCCGACGTCACGCTCTCGAGCTCCACATCGAAGATGATCGCCGCGGTCTCGCGGTGGATGTCGCCGCCGCGTTGGAACGCCGCGATGAACGCCGCGTCCTGCGACATGTGCGCCAGGATCCGCAGCTCGATCTGAGAGTAGTCGGCCACGATGAAGCGGTTGTCGCTGCCCGGGACGAAGCACCGACGGATCTCCTCCCCTCGCGGTGTACGCACCGGGATGTTCTGCAGGTTCGGATCGGACGACGACAGCCTCCCAGTCGAGGCACCCGTCTGGCTGAAGCTGGTGTGGATGCGCCCAGTATCCGGGTTCACCGCCTGGGGGAGCACGTCCACGTAGGTGGAACGCAGCTTGCTCAGCTCACGGTACTCCAACAACAAGGTGGGCAGCCGGAAATCCATCGAGGCAAGCTCCTCGAGCACCCCCGCATCGGTGGACGCACCCGTCTTCGTCTTCTTCACGACCGGGAGCTGCAGCTTCTCGAACAGCACATGACGCAGCTGCGGGGTGCTGTTGATGTTGAACGTCACCCCCGCCTCGTCGTAGATGGCGGCCTCGATCCGCTCGAGCTCGGAGCCGAAACGGCATGACAGCTCCGCTAGTCGCTCCGAGTCCACCGCTATCCCCCGCCACTCCACGTCTACCAGCACCCCCACCAGAGGTATCTCGATGTCTTCGAGCAGACGATCCATCTGCCCCGCCTGGAGTTGCGCCTCGAAGTAGTCCCGCAGACGCAGGACCGTGTCGGCGTCGGCACAGCAATACGTGCCCGCCTGCGCCGGCGGAACCTCAGCGAAGGGTCGCTCTGACTTCCCCTTGCCGGCGAGTTCGGCATACGTCGTGAGCTGCAGTCCCAGGTGTTCGCGTGCCAGCACATCGAGCCCATGCGAGCGGCGGCCAGGATCGAGCAGGAAGCTCGCGATCATCGAGTCATACGCCACCCCGGCAAGCGCGACCCCTGCCCGGCGCAACACGAGCCAGTCATACTTCAGGTTGTGCCCGGCCTTCGGCACGTCTGGGTCCTCCAGCAGCTCCACGAGGGCTCGCATCCTGGGGTCGCCCAGGGGCGGAAGGTTCGCCGGGGGCGACGCGTCGGTGAGCTCTCCGTCGGGCAGGCGGTGCGCGAAGGACAAGTACCAGGCGCGACCGTCCCCCAGCGCGAGCGACAGACCGACCAGGTCCGCGCGCACTGGATCGATGTGCGTGGTTTCGGTGTCCAGCGCTACGATCTCCGCCGCGCGAGCTTCCTCCGCGATCGCGCCCACCTCGTCCACCTCGGTCACGACGTGACACCTCGTTTCCGCGACCGCAGGCTCCGCCTCGACCTCCAGCTTCTGCAGCAGGGAGTGGAACTCCAGCTCCGTATAGAGCTCCTGCAGCACCTCGGCATCCCACGGCTGCGCTTGGAGGGCTTCCAGGTCGAGCTCGACCGGCACGTCACGCCGAATGGTCACGAGCTCCCGACTCAGCCTCGCATTGTCGGCCTCGTCCAGCAGCGCCTGCCGCGCCCGCTTCACCTTCACCTCTTCCGCACGCTCGAGGATCGTGTCAAGGTCCCCGTACGCCTCGATCAACTTGCGCGCCGTCTTCTCACCGACACCGTGTACCCCAGGGATATTGTCCGACGCGTCCCCTACGAGCGCGAGGAAGTCGACGACCTGCTCCGGCGGCACACCCAAGCGCTCGTGCGCGTTCTCCGGGGTAACCCACTGTTCCTCCACTGCAGCCGGACCGCGACGCCCGGGATTCAGCAGAGAG
>JBDGXT010000377.1:0-2641 GCA_039584455.1 Gemmatimonadota bacterium | reverse complement strand
GCGAGGTCCTCGCGTCTCAGCGAGCGGTGCACGGTCGGTTGAATCATCTGCACTCCCCTCACCCGCGCGCGTTGGGAACGCCACGGGCACCTGGTACTAGAATTGGGAGGAGAGAGATCGGGGAAAGTGACTGATGTCACCCGGAACTGGCGTGTGGGCCAGGTCACGTCTTCTTGGGCCTCGTGCACCTCGGCTGGCTCGATGAACGGGACCACCGCATTCACGACCACAGCGGCCGCACCAAACAAGAACGCTAACTGTCACCCATCAGGTGAGAATACCTGTCACCTATCACTTGAACTGCTCAGCTCATCGGCAGCAGCGTCCCCTGTGCGCGAAGACAAGAGAACGATGCGTGCGTACGGCACGCGCGATGCCAATGGGACTAACGCATTGCGATGATTGGGGTTGCGGGAGTCAACGCTGCTTGCGCCGACTCCGCGCTCCGCGCCGCTAACGAAACATCTCCGGGTTTATCTCCAGGGAGATCTCGGAAATCTTGTCCGCCGGTAGTCCGGCTCGCTGCGCGTGCTCTCGAATGGCCTCTGGGCTGGGAGCGTCGTACTCGCAGTAGATCTTGCCCTCGGCCTCGGAGACGTAGCTTCTGACCCAGACGACGCCGGTCATCTCGGCGAGCACTTCGTTGGATTTTCGACCTGCGTCTGCAAGCTGCACCGACGTAAGCGAACCGACGGCGCGCTCGATGATGTATCTAGGCACTCGTTTCTCCAATCAGCGGCTGTAGTCCGCGGTGCTGCCGCTCGCCGCTACAGTTGTTCGCACGCCGCGGTGAGTTTTTCATCCCCGAATTCATCGGCGATCAGGCGTGCCTGGCCCGAAAAATCAAGGGAGCGAGGCTTCGTATTGCACGAGCGCTTCGTTGGGCTTCCCGATCGCCGCGTACACGTCACCCATCGTCGCCAGCGAGTGGCTCTCGAGACTCCGCTGCCCCGTTTGGCGGTTGACCTCCAACGCCTCGTGAAGCGGGTCCAGGGCCTCCTCGGATCGATGGCTGTCTCGGAGCACCGCGCCGATGCTGTTCAGCACCAGTCCGACGTGAACCTGATCACCACGGTCGCGGAAGATCTCCAGTGCGCGCTCATAGCAGGGAAGCGCCTCGGCGTAGTCGCCCTGCTCCCAGCGAATCACCCCGAGCGTATTGAGCAGGTCCCCCTGCTTGGGCGCATCGTCGAGCGCGACGGCCAGGTCCAGCGCTTCCTGGTACAGGGTGATGACCGCATCCGCGTCGCTGACGCTCAGCCGCGTGAGCCGGGCTAGGCCTTCCACCGCTTCCAGCTCACCGGGCAGATCATCCGCGTCCTTCCGCAGAACCCGCGCCTTGCGCCATTCGACCATCGCGGCTCCGATATCTCGGAGCTCCTGCTCGTAGGTCTCCGCCAGCCGCTGTCGTGCGTCGCCTTCGAGCGAACGCTCACCCATTCGCTCGGAGACCTCGACCCTCTCGCGGATGTATGGGAGCGCCTCCCTCGGCCGCCCGAGCGCCAAGAGCAGTTCACTGAGTCCATGCAGTCCCTGCACCAGTCCAGTGGCGTACTGGATCTCGCGCATCCGCCGCACCACGTCTTCGTAAAGGCGGATGGCCTCCTCCGACTTGCCCTGCAAGTGGGTGATGGCGGCCATGGCCGTCAACGTGAACCCCATTTGCCCAACCAGGTGGTGACGGTCCAGGATCTCAAGCCCTTTCTGCAGGCACTCCATCGCCTTGTCCAGCTCACCCCGATCGCGACGGATCGCCGCCGTCATGAACAGGGCGAAATGTGCTCCCACCTCGAGCTTCCCCTCTTGGAAGAGCTGTACGGCCTCCTCGTAATGGCGGAACGCCTCATCGATTCGTCCGGCACCCTTCAGGACCGTGCCGAGGTTGTTGAGGTCCTGCGCCACCGCCTCCCAATCTTGCCGCTCGCGATCGATGGCGAGTGCGGCCTCCGCGGCAACAATGGCCGGCTCGAACTCTCCTGAATGCCATTCCACGAACCCTAGGCTCCGCAACGCGTTTCGCTCCCCGACACGATCCGACAGTGTTCGCCAAATCTCGAGCGACTTCTCGAGCGCTTCCCGGGCCTCTGCGAACTGTCCGAGTAGCGTGTAAAGATCACCCTGCCTGATGTATGTCTCCGCGAGCTGGCGATTGTGCACTCCCGGTTCGGCCAGCGACAGGAGCTCGTCGATGATCGTGCCCTGTCGTTCCCGGTCCCCCACTGTCTCACACGCTCGCTCCCAAGCGAGGAGCACGTCGATCTCAACCTCCCGACGTTCTTCGCTCTCCTCGAGCTTCGTGACCCAGCGATGCACGTTCTCCAGCATCCGCGATTGATGGGCAAACTGACTCAGGTCGCGCGCCTTCTCCGCAGCGCGACGCCCGTACCGGACGGCCGCGGGCCACCGCTCGGCAATGCTAAAGTGGTGCGCGAAGATATCCGGTTGCTCCGCGGCGCGATCCGCGTGTACCTCTTCGAGGACTTCGCCGACCAAGCCGTGCAACTTCTTACGCTGGTGCTGCACGAGGCTCTCGTACGCCGCTTCCTGCGTGAGCGCATGTTTGAAACGGTATGCCGCCTCCGGGAGTACCCGGACCTGCTGGATCATCCCCAACGACTTGAGCGCTTCGAGCGAAGACGGG
>JBDGXT010000376.1:0-2801 GCA_039584455.1 Gemmatimonadota bacterium | reverse complement strand
GACTTCGGCATCGCGCTCGCCCTCTCGCACGCTGGCGGCACGCGGCTCACCGAGACGGGGCTGAGTATCGGCACGCCGCACTACATGAGCCCCGAGCAGGCCATGGGGGACCGCGAGCTGGATGCGCGCAGCGACGTGTACTCGCTGGGCGCGATGCTGTACGAGATGCTGGCCGGCGATCCGCCGTACACGGGCAGCACGGCGCAGGCGATCGTGGCGAAGGTGATCACGGAGAAGGCGCCGCCGGTCACCGTGCACCGCGATACGGTACCGGCCCACGTGGCCGCGTCCATCGAGAAGGCCCTCGCCAAGCTGCCGGCCGACCGCTTCCATTCGGCCCACGACTTTGCGGAGGCGCTCGGCAACAAGGCGTTCACGGTGGCGCGCGCAGAGAGCGCCGAGCGCCCAGGCAAGCGGCCGTCGCTGTGGAACCCGCTGAGCATCGGCTCCAGCGCGCTCGCCGCATTGCTTCTAGTGGTCGCTGTTCTGAGCCTGTCACTCCCCGATACTCCGCAGCGGGTCACGCGCTTCGCGGTGGCGCTGGAGGACGCCCAGGCGCTGTTCTTCAGCGGCCAGGGCAACCCGCCGCGCCTCGCCGTCTCGCCCGACGGTTCGGAGCTGGTCTATGTCGGCGAGGACGAGGGGCGCGGCACGAGGCTGTGGCATCGCCCCTTCAACCAACTCGAGGCGCGGCCGCTGCCCGGAACGGAGGGAGGTTGGTCCCCGGTGTTTGCGTCGGACGGCGAGCGAGTCGCATTTGTCACATTCCAGGACGGGGTCCAGATCAAAGTCGCGTCGCTCGGGGGTGGTCCGCCCGTCACGGTGGCGGACACCGGGATCGGCAGCACCGTGACCTGGGGACCGGACGATCACCTCTACTTCCTGGACCCGTCGAATCTCGTACTCAGACGCGTGCCGTCCTCCGGTGGCCCGGTCGAGGAGGTCACCGCCCTTGAAGCAGAGCCCGGTGTCCAGTACGAGTGGCCCCACATGCTACCGAGACGCAACAGGCCCAGGGCGCGGTCCGCACGCGCGAGCTGCAAGTCCAGGTGTTCGATCTCGAGACGGGGTCGTCGCAGGCGTCCGTGGCGGGAGCCCAAGGGCTCTTCGCTGCGTCGGGGCATCTCGTGTACGCGACGCAGGAGGGCACGCTCATGGCGGTCCCGTTCGACGAGCGCGGGCTCACGCTCACCGGGCGACCCACTGCGCTGTTGGAGGGCATGGACGTCCGGGTTGCCGGCATTACCGACATGTCGTTGTCCGAAAACGGGACGCTGGTCTACACCACCCTGAGTTTCAACGCGCCGGAGGAGCCGGCTTGGATCACCCGCTCGGGGCAGGCCCGGAAGATCGATCCCGACTGGGTGCGAGATGTCGAGTTCGAGGGCATCGCCCTGTCGCCCGATGGGACGCGCCTGGCGGTGGTGATCGAATCCGACGAGCGCGCCGAGGTGTGGGTGAAGCAGCTGGACCGGGGGCCCCTGTCCCGCCTCACGTTCGAGGGCGACTACAACGGCTACCCTGCGTGGACGCCAGACGGCCGGTCGATCAGCTTCGGCTCGCTGCGCAACGGCGAGTGGAACACCTGGATCAAGCGGGCCGACGGGACGGGGCCGGAAGAACTCCTGCTGGATCTTGAGCGGGACATCTGGGTGACGGAGTGGTCTCGCGACGGCGAATGGCTGTTGGTGAGCGTGGACGGACCGCCCGGCACCGACGACATCCTCGCGCTGCGCTTCGGGGTGGACAGCGTTCCCGCTCCGGTGGTGGCCGGCGCCTTCGACGAGTACGAGCCGGCGCTCTCTCCCGACAGTCGTTGGCTGGCCTACGTGTCCGACGAGGCCGGGCAACCCGAGGTGTACGTGCGGCCCTTCCCCAACACGGCTGACGGCAAGTGGCAGATCTCCACCGACGGCGGCATCGAGCCGGCGTGGAGCCGCGACGGGAGCGAGCTGTTCTTCCGCAGCCTGGACGGGCAGTCCATCCAGGTCGCCGACATGCAGCGTGGACCGAGCGCTGCCACCAGGCAGGTCCTCCTCAACCTTCCGCCGCAGAACGACTACGAGCGCAATCAGCGCAACAGGCTGTACGACGTTGCACCGGATGGGCGCTTTGTGATGCTCCAGCGTCCCGGCACGCCCGATGTGTCGGGGGACCTGGTGATCGTGCAGAGCTGGTTCGCGGAGCTGAAGGAGAGGGTCGGCAACTGACATGCCCGAAATCACCGAACAGCTGAAGACAGCGCTGGCCGACCGCTACGTCATCGAGCAGGAACTCGGTGCGGGCGGGATGGCCACGGTCTACCTCGCGCACGACGTGAAGCATAACCGCAAGGTGGCGCTCAAGGTGCTGCGGCCGGAGCTGGCCGCGGTGATCGGTGCGGAGCGGTTTCTCAAGGAGATCGAGGTCACGGCCAACCTGCAGCACCCCCACATCCTGCCGCTGCACGATTCCGGCGAGGCCGACACGTTCCTCTACTACGTAATGCCGTACGTGGAGGGCGAGACGCTGCGGGACACCATTGATCGCGAGAAGCAGCTGTCCATCAACCATGCCGTCGAGATCACACGCAGCGTCGCCGCGGCGCTCGATTACGCGCACCGTAAGGGAGTGATTCACCGCGACATCAAGCCCGAGAACGTGCTGATGCACGACGGGCAGCCGTTGATCGCGGACTTCGGCATCGCGCTTGCAGTATCGCACGCCGGCGGCACGCGCCTCACGGAGACGGGCCTCTCGATCGGCACGCCGCACTACATGAGTCCCGAGCAGGCGATGGGCGACCGCGAGCTGGACGCGCG
>JBDGXT010000375.1:0-3422 GCA_039584455.1 Gemmatimonadota bacterium | reverse complement strand
CAGGGGCAGAGCCCCGCACCCCTCGACTTGAAGTAGGGACCTGGATATGTCGACTGCTGTTCAGCCGGAGCTTCGGTGGCACGCCGTCGGGCGTCGCAAGACGTCGGTGGCCCGCGTGTATCTCACACCGGGCTCGGGCAAGTGGGACGTCAACGGGCGCACGCTGGGTGACTACTTCCCTCGGCGGTCGCTGATCCAGCATATCCAGCAGCCGTTCACCGCGACCGACACCCTGGGGGCCTTCGACGTGAAGGCGCGCCTCGCGGGCGGTGGCTCGACGGGACAGTCCGGCGCCCTGCGCCTGGCAAGATCCGCGCGCGGTGGAGCGCAAGAAGCCGGGACAGCCGGGGGCGCGGAAGCGCTTCCAGTTCTCGAAGCGGTAAATACCCACACCGCTGGATCCCGCACGGGGTGTTCGCCGGGCAGGCGAATCGGCGCGGGAGCGGAAGGCGGTGGACGACCAACCCTGAGGGACGAGGTACATGAGCGAACCGCAGCTGCAGGATCTGCTTGAAGCGGGCGTGCATTTCGGGCACCAGACACGCCGTTGGAACCCGAAGATGCGTCGTTTCATCTTCGCTGAGCGCTCCGGCATCTACCTGATCGATCTCCAGAAGACGCTGCGTCAGCTGAAAGCGGCGCAGGACCTGCTGCGTGAGGTGGTGCTGCAGGGCGAGAACGTGCTGTTCGTCTGCACGAAGCGTCAGCTCAACCAGATCGTGAAGGCCGAGGCCGAGCGGTGTGGCGCCTACTACGTCACCGAGCGTTGGCTCGGCGGCACGCTGACCAATTTCCAGACCATCAAGCGCCAGATCCGGCGCTTGCGGGAGCTGGAACAGGGCCAGGACGAGGGCGCGTTCGAGTTCTTCACGAAGAAGGAGCGGCTGCACTTCGACCGCGAGCGGCAGAAGCTGAACCGCAATCTCGAGGGCATCAAGAACATGACGCGGGTGCCCGGCGCGATCTTCGTGGTGGATGCGCGCAAGGAACGCATCGCCATTGCGGAGGCGAACAAGCTGGGAATCCCGGTGGTGGCCATCGTCGACACGAACGCCGATCCCGACTTGATTAGCGTGCCGATTCCGGGGAACGACGACGCGATCCGCTCGGTCTCGCTCATCACGGGCGCGCTGGTGGACATTGTCGCCGAGGCGCGGAGCCAGGTGCCGGTGCGGGAGGCCGCGAGCGACTCGGAGGCCTATTCGACGTACAGCACGGAGTCGGGCGCGGCGGACGAGGAGGAGACGCGCCGCCGCCGTCGTCCGCGGCGCAAGCGGCGGCCCAAACCGGAGGCCATCGCGGCACGGCTGAAGGAAGACGAGCCCAACGCGCCCCCTGAGGCCGAAGCGCCGGCCGAGCAGGCCGAGGCGGCGCCGAGCCAGGACGAGGCGGCGCCGGTGGCAGACGAGAAGCAGGGGTAAGCACGGCTGGCCTGAAGCGAGCCGGAGTCGACCGCCGCTGATCGAGCTGCTCGCAGCCCGAGGCGGCGGTTTTCACAAGAAGGTCAGGATGGGGCAGTGAACATGACGACAACGATCAATGCGAAAGACGTGAGCCAGCTCCGCGGCCGCACCGGTGCGGGGATGATGGATTGCAAGAAGGCCTTGCAGGAGACGAGCGGCGACATGGACAAGGCCGTGGCGCTGCTGCGCAAGAAGGGGATCGCGAAGGCCGAGAAGCGGTCGGGCCGGGCGGCCACGGAAGGCGCCATCGGTAACTACTTGCACTTCAACGGCAAGGTGGCCGTGCTCGTGGAGGTGAATTGCGAGACCGATTTCGTGGCGCGCACCGACGAGTTCCAGGGACTGGTGAAGGACCTGGCACTGCACATCGCGTCGGCCAGGCCGATGGCGGTGACCGAGGAGGACGTGCCGGCGGACGTCGTCGAGCGCGAGCGAGCCATCTTCGAGGCCCAGGTTGCGGAGTCGGGCAAGCCGGAGCACGTTCGAGGCAAGATCGTGGACGGCAAGATGAAGCGATCTGGTGCAGGAGGTCTCCGGGAAGCTCGGTGAGAACCTGATCGTGCGGCGCTTCGTGCGCTACGAGCTCGGAGCGGAGTGATGGCGGAGCTCGCCTACCGGCGGGCGCTTCTCAAGCTCTCCGGCGAAGCCCTTGCCGGGGACCGCGAGTACGGTCTCGACTTCGGTGTGCTCGACCGACTCACGGACGAGATCAAGGCGGTGCATGGCCTCGGTGTCGACCTGGGTCTCGTCATTGGCGGCGGGAACATCATTCGCGGGGCGGTGGCCAGCCAGCAGGGCCTGGACCGGGTGTCGGCGGACTACATGGGCATGCTGGCGACGGTCATCAACGCGCTCGCACTGCAGGACGTGCTCGAGCGCAAGGAGGTCCAGACACGAGTGCAGACGGCGATCCGGATGGAGGAGTTGGCCGAGCCGTACATCCGGCGCCGCGCGCAGCGCCACCTGGAAAAGGGGCGGATCGTGTTGTTCGCGGGCGGTACCGGGAATCCGTATTTCTCGACCGACACCGCCGCCGTCCTCCGGGCGCTCGAGATCGAAGCCGACGTGTTGATCAAGGCGACGAGCGTGGACGGGGTATACAGTGCCGATCCGAAACAGGATCCGTCCGCTGAATTCATACCGGAGGTCAGCTATCGGGACGCGCTGGTGAAGGGTCTGAGAGTGATGGACGCGAATGCGTTCGGGCTCTGCCAGGAGAACGGGCTCCCGATCATCGTCATGAACGTCAACAACCGCGGTGCGATCGCCCGGGTGCTTCAGGGCGAGCGCGTTGGGACCATCGTCCGATGAGCATGCCAGACAACCTGCCCGACATCAAGAAGCAGACGAAGCAGCTGATGCACAAAGCGGTGGAGAACACCAAGCGGGAGCTAGCCACGATCCGCAGCGGGAAAGCCACCACCAGCCTGCTCGACACCGTGAAGGTGGACGCGTACGGTCAGCAGATGCCGCTCAACCAGGTCGGCACCGTCGCGGCCCCGGAGCCGCGGATGCTCACGGTGCAGCCGTGGGACAAGTCGCTGATGGGGGCTGTGGAAAAGGCCATCATGACGGCCGACCTGGGACTCAATCCGGCGAACGACGGTACCATCATTCGGATCCCGCTCCCGCTGCTCACCGAGGAGCGCCGCAAGGACCTGGTGAAGATCGTGCACAAGCTGGCCGAGGAAGGCCGCATAGCAGTGCGGCACGCGCGCGAGGAGGCTCGTGCCGGGATCAAGAAGGTCGAGCACGTCTCGGATGACGACAAGCGCCGGGCTGAGGGGGAGGTCCAGAAGCTGCACGACGACCACATCGCGCAGATCGATTCCCTCGTGACGGCCAAAGAAGAAGAGATCATGGAGGTCTGAGGCGGACTCCGGTCTGCCCCTGCGTCGTCGCGTCCTCCTGCGAGGCCGAGCCCAGCCATGTCCCCCAACATGATCCGCCGCGTTGCGG
>JBDGXT010000092.1:0-12070 GCA_039584455.1 Gemmatimonadota bacterium | reverse complement strand
CACCGTGAGCACCCCGTTGGCAAACTCCGCCTTCACCTTGCCTGCATCCACACTGCGCGGCAGCGTGAAGCTGCGCTCGAAGCGGCCGTAGCTCCGCTCCACCAAGTGGTAATCCGAACCGTCCTTGCCCTCCTCCAACTCCTGCTTCTTCTCCCCAGAGATGGAGAGCACGCCGTTCTCCACCCCCACACTCACATCCTCCGCGGTGAGGCCGGGAAGCTCGGCCTGAAGCGTGAGCTCATCCTCGCTCTCACGCACGTCCACCACCGGGTACCAGGCGCTGGCGACCTCGGTACCGCCCAGCCGGCCACGCAGTCGCCCGGACTCGTTTCGGATGTTGAACATCTGGTCCCACAGGTTGGGCGCACGCGTGCGCCAGATCGTCGGGTACAGCATTACGCATTCCTCCTGAGTTGCATTGCAGCCATGTAGCGGCCGCCGGTGCCATTCACTCGGCCGGATGAGTCTCCGGCCCTGCCGCGACGTGAGGGTGCAATCAGGATGCCAGCGTGATGTGCCATATGTGCAGGAATCCTCTGGTATGGAAGTACCAGGCGTGCCAGGCTTACAGGCCGGGCCTGCCGGAATTACCGATACGGTGCTGCGCTCGCAGCGCTCAGCGCAGCTCCGCCACCGCCGCACGAATGTCCGCCATCCCCTGCTCCATCCGCTCCAGGTGGGTGCGGAACGAGAGCACGCAGATCCGCAGGATGAACATGCCGTTCACCGTCGTGCCGGTGAGGTAGACTCGGCGGCGCGCGTTGATGCGCTCCAGCAGCTCGCGGTTGAGGCGGTTCGTCTCTTCCGGCTCCAGGCCCGGCCGCGTCAGCCGGAACGCCACGATCGAGAGCTGCGGCTCGGCCACGATCTCGATGTCTTCGATCTCGCGTAGCCGCTCCCACGCCCACCGCGCCAGGTCCAGCTTCTCGTCCAGCTGCTGTCGGAAGGCGCCGGCACCGGCCAGCTTGAACGGCAGCCACACCCTCAGGCCCCGAAACGGACGCGACAGCTCCGGCGAGAGCTGGCAGAAGTCCACGAACTCCTCGGTGTCACTCATCGCAGGCATGTATTCGGCCTCCACCGCGTGCGCCCGTTCCAGCGCGGCACCGTCGCGCACGAGCAACGAGCCCGTGCCGTACGGTAGGAACAGCCCCTTGTGCGGATCGAGCGTGATCGAGTCGGCCCGCTCGAGGCCGCGCATCACCTCCCGCCCCCGCTCGGTGAGCGCGAAGAACCCGCCGTACGCCGCGTCGGCGTGGAGCCAGAGACTGTGTCGCTGCGCCACGTCGGCGGCGCCGTCGAGGTCGTCTACTGCACCTGTGTTCGTGGTGCCGGCGCTCGTCACCAGCAGGAAGGGTTCCCGGTCGGCAACGCGGTCCTGCTCGATCAGCGCTTCGAGGGCGTCGAGCCGCAGCTGGAAGCGATCATCGGACGGCACCATCCTCACGCTCTCGGGCGGGAAGCCGGCCAGGACGGCCGCCTTCTCGACGGAGTGGTGCACTTGGTCGGACGCGTAGAGCGTTCCCCGCAGGAAGTCCGCCGGTAGCCGCTCGCGTCGCGCCGTGACGATGGCCGAGAAGTTCGCCAGTGAGCCGCCGGACGTGAGCATGCCGCGCGCCACCGCCGGATAGCCCACGATGTCGCAAAACCAGCGCACGACGTTGGCCTCGAGTTGCGACAGCCCCGGTGCCGCGAGCCACACACCCACGTATCGGTTCACGGCGTCCGCGATCAGGTCGGCGACGGCCGCGTGGAAGATCCCGCCACCGGGAATGTACGCCAGGTACCCCGGCCCGGCGGTGTTGAAGCTCTTGAGGGCCGCCTGGAACACGAGGTCGAGCAACTCCTCGGGCGGCGCTCCCCGCTGCGGCATGGACTCCACCAGCGAGCGTGACAATTCCCGGGCACCGTCCAGATCGAACGCGGGCTGTTCCGGCAACGACTCCAGGTGCACCACGATGCGTGCCATCGCGGCGTCGACCAACGCCCGCATCTCGGGTCCAGTGGGCTCGAGGGGGGTGGGGTGTGAGTGCGTCATCATCCGCTCCGTCCACCATGTGACCAGGCCGGTCAACACCCCGGCCCGCGCAGAAATCTAGTGATGCGAGGACCCTTGCCGCGCAATGGCCGCGCCACGGCCCCCGGCGTATCTTCCTCGCGGCGCGCCGCCGGCTCAACGGCCGAGACGCGGGGGAGGTCACACCATGCCCTCATCACACCGACTGCTCAGGTATCCCATGACACAGCGCACGGCTGCGATGGCGATCGCCATCATCCTCTTCGCCACCCCGCTCTTCGGTCAGACAGCGACCCCCGAGCGTCCCTTCGGCACGTTGCGCGACCAGGCCGTGCTGCAGCAGCAGTGGCTGGAGGAGCGTCTCGAGACGGTGCTGCCGCGATTGATGCGAGAGCGCGACGTCCAGATGTGGGTGATCCCCATGCGGGAGTACAACGAGGACCCTCTGTTCAAGGCCCTCGCCGCCCCCACGCGGTTCGCCGCCCGACGGCGCACGGTCTTCATCTTCTACGACCGCGGCCCCGAGGAGGGCGTGGAGCGCATCACCATCGGCGGCGGCTCGCAGGGCGGCGTGTACGACGTAGTGCGCGCCACCGAGGAGGCGCCCGACGGCCGCCCGCGCGAGTTCTGGGGTAGAGACCAGTGGAACTTCGTGGTGGACGTGATCCGCGAGCGGGATCCCCGCAACATCGCCGTCAACATCTCTCACGACCTGCGCTTCGCCGACGGCATGAGCGCCGGCGAGTGGGAGCAGCTCGAGGAGGCGCTGGGTCCGGAGCTAGGCGCGCGCGTGGTGCGGGCCGAGACGCTGGCGCTCGACTACCTGGCGATCCGCGTACCCTCAATGAGTCCGACGTACCTCCAGATGGAGGAGCTGGTCCACCACCTGATCGCGACCATGTTCTCCGACCAGGTCATCACGCCGGGCGTCACCACGACGGCGGATGCCGTGTGGTGGTTCCGCCAGCGCCTCAACGACCTGGGGCTCGGCACCTGGTTCCACCCCTCGGTGGACATCCAGCGGCACGGCGTCAGCATGGCCGATTCGACGGCGCCCGTCATCCTCCGGGGGGACGTGCTGCACTGCGACGTCGGCGTCACCGCCCTCAGGCTCAACACCGACACGCAGCACATGGCGTACGTGCTGCACGAGGGCGAGAGCGATGCGCCCGAAGGCCTGACGCGGGCACTCCACAATGGCAACCGGCTGCAGGACATTCTGCTGGCCGAGATGCGGCCCGGGCGTACCGGCAACGAGATCCTGTTCGCCGCGTTGGCGGCCATGCAAGAGGCGGGGATCGACGGGACCATCTATACGCACGCCATCGGCGAGCACGGCCACGGTGCCGGCCCGCTGATCGGCCTGTGGGACCGCCAGGACGGCGTTCCGGGCCAGGGCGACGTGCCGATTCGCGCGGGGACCTGGCACTCCATCGAGCTCCAGGCCACGACCCTCGTGCCGGAGTGGGACGACCAGCCGGTGCGCATGATGCTGGAGGAGGAGGCCGAGCTCACGCCCGAGGGCGAGACGCGCTGGGTGCTGAAGCGGCAGTCGGCGTTGCACCTCGTGCGGTAGCCGCCGCGCGGATGAGGCGGCGAACCGGCGGTAGCACTGCACCGGCGCGGCATCGATCTGTGAGGAAGTGCCGAGCGCCCGCGGCGGGCTCCCACCCCCGCGGGCGTTGGGTATCTTTATGGCCGCTTTAAACGTGAGGACTCCATGAGCCGCGGTCGAGGTCGAGACCCCGTACAAGGCCCTCGAGCCCGGGCGCTTCGACATGGGCAAGATGTGGACCTTCGAGAACGCCCCGCTGGACTACTTCGAGGAGGCGTACGACTTCCGGCCGTCGCAGGAGTGGCTGGACCACGTGCGCATGGCCTCCCTGCGGCTTCCCAACTGCACGGCGTCGTTCGTTTCGTCCGACGGCCTGGTGGTCACCAACCACCACTGCGCACGGGAGAGCACCTCGAGCGTGAGCGGGGAAGGCGAGAGCCTGCTGGACGACGGCTTCTACGCCGCCACCATGGCCGAGGAGCGGCACGTGCCGGACCTCTACATCGATCAGATGATCCTGATGGAGGACGTCACCGCGCAGGTGCGGGAAGCCGTCACCGCCATGGCGTCGCAGGAGCGGCAGGCCGAGGAGCGCGAGGCCCGGACGGAGGCCATCGGAGACAGCACCAGCGCCCTGCACGGGCTGGAGTGCAGCGTGACCGAGCTGTACAACGGCGGCAAGTACTCGCTGTACTGCTTCAAGCGCTACGACGACGTCCGCCTGGTGTTCACGCCCGAGCTCAAGATCGGCTACTACGGCGGCGATCCCGACAACTTCACCTATCCGCGCTACAACCTGGACGTGACCTTCTTCCGGGTGTACGACGAGGACGGCAACCCCTACCAGCCGGAGCGCTACTACGGGTGGAGCGAGACCGGTGCCGCCGAGGGCGATCCCGTGTTCGTGATCGGGAACCCCGGCTCGACCTCGCGGCTGAGCACCATGGCGCAACTCGAGTTCAATCGTGACTACAACGAGCCCATCCTGGTGCACCTGCTCAAGACGCGTACCGACGTCATGAAGCACTACATGGACCACCACCCGGAGACGCGCGACGACCTGATCAACGATTGGGCCCTCTGGATGAACGCCCTCAAGCTCTACATGGGACGCGAGAAGGCGCTCAACGACCCCACCGTCATGGGTCGCAAGCTCGGTTGGGAGACGGCTTTCAGGGAGGCCGTCACAGACAACCCCGAGCTGCGTGCCAGGTACGCGCACCTGTGGGACGAGATCGCCGAGCTGCGAGCCGGGATGGCCGAGGTCTATCCCGCACGCTGGGCCCTCACCCCGTTCAGCGGGCTCGCGGCGCCGCAGACGATCCAGACGGCAGCCAACCTGCTGCAGTACGCCCAGATGGTGGGGAGCGCACCGCAGGAGCAGGTGGACGAGCTGCGCGCCGAGATCGAGGAGACGGAGATCGACGTGCGGCTCGACCGGCACATGCTGGAAGAGCGCGTAAGGGACGTGATCATGTGGCTCGGCCAGGACGACCCGTTCGTCACCAGCGTGCTGCAGGGCGCCGAGCTGGCCGAGGGCACGGCGGCCTTCATGGAGCGCGCCACGCAGATCACCGACGCCGAGGCCCGCAGGGCGCTGCTCGACAGCCCCACCCGGATCCTCAACAGCGCCGATCCGGTGCTGACCCTGGTGCGGGAGACGTTCCCGCGCTACGGCCAGGCAGCGCAGGGCTACCGACAGCTGCTGGCTCAGGAGGAGGCGCTCAACGCCCAGCTCGCGCTGGCCGTGTTCGAGGTGTACGGCACCGACCTGCCGCCCGACGCCACGTTCACGCTGCGCATCGCGGACGGCGTGGTGCAGAGTTACGACTACAACGGCACCAAGGCGCCGGCGTGGACCACCTTTTACGGCCTGTACGACCGGCACTACGCGCACAAGGGTGAGGAGGACTGGGACCTTCCGCAGCGCTGGCTCAACCCGCCGGCCGACTTCGACATGGGTGCGGCGCTCAACTTCGTGTCCACCAACGACATCATTGGTGGCAACTCGGGCAGCGCGATCATCAACACCGATCTCGAGGTCGTCGGCCTCATCTTCGATGGCAACATCGAGAGTCTCAAGGGCGACTACATCTTCGACCCGTCGGACGCACGCGCCGTATCGGTGCACTCCGCGGGGATCACCGAGGCGCTGAAGCACATGTACCGCGCCGACCGCATCGTCGACGAGCTGCTGCGGCAGTAGCCCGGCAGCTAGCACCACTCGATTCGGCCCCCGTCGCTCCGCGGCGGGGGCCGTTCGCGTGCCGGAGCGCCGGTTGCCACCCCCAGAGGCGCGCACGAACTTTCACCACCATGGACACGATCAACGACCTCGCCACCCCGGCCCTGCTGCTCGACCCCGACGTGCTGGAACGCAACCTCGCGGCCATGCAGGCCAAGGCCGACCGCCTCGGCGTCGCGCTGCGGCCCCATATCAAAACGCACAAGTGCATCGAGGTGGGCGAGCGGCAGCGAGCGCTCGGCGCCCGGGGCATAGCCGTGTCGACGCTGCCGGAAGCGCGGGTGTTCGCCGATCACGGCTTCGACGACATCACGTGGGCCTATCCGCTGATCTTCGTGCGCCTCGAGGAGGTCACGGAGCTGGCGGAGCGCATCACCCTGCGCTTGGTCGTGGATTCGGCCGAGGCCGTCCGGGCGCTGGAGCAGACGGGGAGGCCGCTCCACGTATGGCTCAAGGTGGACTGCGGCTACCATCGGGCCGGCGTGGATCCCCGGTCGAGCACCGTCGTCGACCTGGCTCGCGCGGTACACGAGTCGGGCACGCTCGAGTTCGACGGCATCCTCACCCACGCCGGCCACACCTACGACGGACCCACACAGCAGGAGAGCGCCGCCGTGGCTGCGAGCGAGCGCGACCTGATGGTGGAGCTCGCCGAACGGCTACGCGCCGAGGGCATTCCGGTACCGGGGGTGAGCGTGGGCTCCACCCCGGGGATGCACGCCGTCGATCGGCTGGACGGGGTCACCGAGGCCCGGCCCGGGAACTACGCATTCCACGACTACACCCAGGTGCTGCTGGGCGCCTGTACCCCGCGCGACTGTGCCGTGACCGTGCTGGCGAGCGTGGTGTCGTCTCAGCCCGACGCCGGGCATTGCGTGGTGGATGCGGGGGCGCTCGCCCTCTCCAAGGACCCCGGCCGCGGCGACGTGTCGCAGCCTGGCATGGGCGAGATCTACGACGACTATGCGGCTGGCACGCTGCGGCGCGACGCGCGCCTCGTCTCGCTCAGTCAGGAGCACGGCAAGGTGAGTCGAGCGCTCCCCGTGGGCTCACGCGTGCGCATCCTGCCCAATCACTCGTGCCTCGCGGTGGCGTGCTTCGACGAGTACTACGTGGTGCGGGGCGAGCAGGTGGTGGATCGCTGGAGGGTGCGGCGGGAGCGGTAGGCGGGGAAAACCCGAGCGCCCACATCAGTTTTGTTTCCGGGGCCCCACGATCTCCCTTGGCCCTTCCGGGGTATAGCGCTGTATCACACCCACCCCGGGAGGCACCATGAAACCACGTTTCCGTCAGAGCCTCTTCGCAGCGCTCGCCGCGGCGGCTCCCGTCACGGCGTTCGCCGCCTGCGGTGAGTCCTTCGGTCCGATCACGGACCTCCCACGCCAGCTCACGGCAGCCGAAGAGAGTCTCGTCGAGGCCGACAACCGCTTCACGTTCAAGCTGTTTCGCGAGGTCAACGCCCAGGACGCGAGCGGGGGCAACGTCTTCATCTCGCCGCTCAGCGTCGGAATGGCGCTGGGGATGACCTACAACGGCGCCGCCGGCACGACCCGCGATGCCATGCAGCAGACACTCGAACTCGGGGGGATGTCGCTCCAGGAAGTGAACGAGGCGTATCGCAGCCTGATCGACCTGCTGCGGAACCTCGATCCCCGGGTGGAGTTCCTCCTGGCCAACTCCATCTGGCACGACCTGGGGTGGGCGCCGCTCCAGGAGTTCGTGGACCTCAACCGCCAGTACTTCGACGCAGAGGTGACCGGCCTCGATTTCTCCGATCCCGCTAGCTCGGACGTCATCAACGGTTGGGTGAGCGACAACACGAAGGGGAAGATCCGGGAGATCGTCCCGAAGCCGATCCCGCCGGAGATCGTCATGTACCTCATCAACGCGATCTATTTCAAGGGCGACTGGACCTACCAGTTCGAACGGGATCTCACGCGCGATGCCACGTTCCACCTCACGGACGGCTCGGAGACGACCGTGCGGATGATGACGCACGACGGGAAGGTGCCGGTGCGCGTCTACTTCGACGAAGATGTCACGGTCGCCGACCTGCCGTACGGCGGGCAGGCGTACAGCATGACGATTGCCATGCCGCGGGAGGCGGCGGGCATCGAGACTCTCGTCGGGGAGCTGGATCAGTCACGCTGGCACGGCTGGATCACCGCGCTGGACTCGACCGAGATGCGCGTGTCCCTTCCCAAGTTCACCATCGAGTACGACGTCAGTCTGAACCAGGTGCTCATCGCACTGGGGATGGGCCCAGCGTTCAGCTACGGCGTGCCGTGTGACTTCACCAATATGTTCGCGTCGCCCGCCGGATCGATCTGCATCAGCAAGGTGAAGCACAAGACGTACGTAGACGTCAACGAGGAGGGGACCGAGGCGGCGGCGGCCACGTCGGTCTCGATGGCCACCAGCGCGCCCCGGAGCGTCTACGTAGACCGGCCCTTCGTGTTTGCGATCCGGGAGCGCTACTCCGGCACGATTCTGTTCATGGGCACGATGCTGGATCCGAGCAGCGGGTGAGGCGGGAAGCGGCACATCGGTGACTTCGGTGGCCCCCGCGAGGCCGGGGTCCTACCGCAGCGAACCTCAGCGCGGAGTGGGGTTGAGCGAGGCCGAGCAACGAGCCGCGGTGCAGCTCGCCCGGGCAGGGCCCTGGCCGGCTGCCCTACCGCTCCCGCTCGTACACCACCTTCCCCCCCACCATCGTTAGATCCACCATCGCGTTCTCGATCTGCACCGGATCGACGGTGAGGATGTCGTGCGACAGCACGACCAGGTCGGCGAACTTGCCCGGCTCCAGCGTGCCGAGGACCCCCTCCAGGAACGCCGCGTACGCGTTGTTCACGGTGTACGCCGTGAGCGCCTCCTCCACGGTGATCTTCTGCTGCGGCACCCACCCGTCCGGATTCGCGCCGTCGATTGTCCGTCGCGTCACCGCCGCGTAGATGCCGAACAGGGGATCGATCGGCGCCACCGTCCAGTCGCTGCCGAACGCCATGCGGGCACCGGCGTCCTGCAGATCCCGGAAGGCGTAGGTCGTCTCGATCCGCTCGGCGCCGATGCGCTTGGCCGCCCAGCGTCCGTCGTCGATGGCGTGGTACGGCTGCATCGAGGGAATCACCTCGTCCACCGCGATGCGCCGAATGGCATCGGGCGTGAGGTGCTGGGCGTGCTCGATGCGCGGGCGGCGGTCGCGCCGCTGGGTCTGCTCCCGGGCTTCCTGGTACACGTCGAGCAGCCAGTCGTTGGCGCGGTCGCCGATGGCATGCACGATGAGGTGCAGGCCGGCCGTGTCGGCACCGATGATCGCCTGCCGTAACTCGGCCGTATCGGTCACCATCAACCCGGTCGTCTGGGGCGCGTCATCGTACGGGTCATAGAACCAGGCCGTGGTGGAACCGAGCGACCCGTCCACGTATCCCTTCACTCCTCCCCAGAAGAGCCGGGTGTCACCGCGGCCCTCGTGCTCCACGTACTCCGCGACGCGCTGCCACTGCCCAATCGGCAGCACCGAGTACACCCGGATCGGGAGCTCCCCGCGTGCATACGCGCGCTGGTAGGTGCCGTGCCCCGCCCAGGTTCCCATGTCGGTGATCATGGTGACGCCACGCTCTACGGCGTGGGCGATCGCCGCCTGGAGGGCGCGGTCGAGCTCCGGCTCCGTGCGCTCGGGGATCGCCCGACCCACCAGACCCATAGCGGCATCCTTGAGGATGCCGGTGGGGCTGCCGTCCTCGTAGCGCACGATGGTGCCACCCTCGGGATCCGGGGTGTCCGCCGTGACGCCCGCCAGCTCCAGGGCGCTGGTGTTGGCCAGCGCCATGTGCCCGTCGAGCCGGCTCACGAAGACCGGGGTGTCCGCGGTGAGCGAGTCGATCCAGTCGCGGCGGGGCAGCTCTCCACCCCACAGCTCGTGGTCCCAGGTGCCTCCGGTCACCCACCCACCCGGATGCGCCGCGGCGAACGCCCCGATCCGGCGGGCGAACTCCTGCGGCGTGGCGGCATCGCGCAGCTGCACGCTGGCAAGCTCGAAGCCACCCTCGACGAAGTGGGTGTGGGCGTCCATGAAGCCCGGCACGACGCGCCGACCCTCGAGATCAATGCGCCGGGTCGGCGGTCCCACGAACTGCACGATGTCATTGTCCGTGCCGACAGCCAGAATGCGGCCGTCCGCGACCGCAACCGCCGTTGGCTGCGATCCTGCGGCAGGAGCACCAAGTCCGGTCCAGATCTGACCCCCAAAGAGGACGATCTCGGCCTCCTGGGCAGCCACGGAACTCATGCCTCCGAGGCAGAGCAGGAGGACACCGACCAATACAACACGAGAGCGGGACGACATGGGGCGCCTCCGCAGGGGGTGCGAGTGGGAGAGGAGTGTGTGGGTGCCATTCGCCGCAGCCACAACATCGAGGGGGCAGAGGTGGGACGCAAGCCCGGTCTCTCACGCAGGTGGCGCGGAAAACCTGGATCGAGCAACCCTTTGCGAGTCTACACTCACAAGTCGGCCACCCGGTAGTGAGCGGTCACTCGTGGCCTTGCAGCACCGGCTGGCTGGCGCCCTCGCCTCCAGCCGGTTCCCACAGGCGGCCCTCCTGGTAGGGCCGCCTGGCGTTGGGAAGCAGCGCCTCGCGCTGTGGGTCGCTCAAGGGCTCCTGTGCGAAGCCGGACCGGGGGCGCCGTGCGGAGACTGCCGCGGCTGCCACCAGGCGCTGGGGCTGCAGCACCCGGATCTGCACTGGTTCGTGCCGATCCTGCGGCCCAAGGCAGGCGACCCGGACAAGCAGGTCGAGGAGGCCAGCGAGAGCCTGGGCGCGGCCATGGAGGAGCGCCGCAAGGACCCGCTGTGGCAGCGATCCGAGGGCATGGTGAGCCACTCCCTGGCCTCGGTACGACTGCTCCATCGACTGGTTTCGGTGACCCCCTTCACGGGGGCCCGCAAGGTGTTCGTGGTGGGTGACGCCGAGCGGCTGGTGGTCCAGGAATCGAGCCCGGAAGCCGCCAACGCGCTGCTCAAGGTGCTCGAGGAGCCGCCCGCGGATACAACGTTGATCCTCACGGCGGCCGACCCCGAGGCCCTGCTGCCGACCATTCGCTCCCGCCTGGTCACGCTGCGGGTGCCGCGTGTGGCCGACGGGGAGGTGCGGAGCTTTCTGGGTGCTGAGCTCGACCCGCCGCTCAAGGGCCGGGCGCTGGAGCGCCGCACGCTGCTGGCCGAGGGGAGCATCGGCCGCGCGCTCGGGATGGACCAGGACGCGGAGGGCCCCGACCAACGGGCCGCAGAGCTCCTGACGGCGGTGGCGGACGGCGCCACGGGATGGGCCCCCAAGGCCCTCGCCCAACCCACCTGGGCTGCCAGAGGCGACTTTACGGCGCTTCTGGATGCCTTGGCGGTGCGCCTGCGCGCTGGTCTCGAAGAAGACGCTGGGAGTGCGGGGCGAAGCCCGGAGGGCCGGCTGGAGGCCCTGAAGCGGGTCGAGGAGGCCAGGGTCGCGGCGCAGGGGAATACCAACCCGCAGCTCACGCTGGCCGTCCTGGCCAGCGACCTGGAGGGGCTGCTGTGAAGCAGCTGTCGCACGTGGACGAGGGGGGCCGGGCCCGCATGGTCGACGTTGGTGCCAAGCCGGAGTCGGTGCGGACCGCCCGAGCGGAGGGGGTGATCCGGATGTCTCCGGAGGCCTACGCCCTGGTGGAGGGAACCGCTGGGCCCAAAGGCGACGTTATGTCCACGGCAGAGCTGGCCGGAACGATGGCCGCCAAGCGTACGGCGGAGCTGATCAGAGGTCAGGGCGACGGGTCGCACCGGGGTCGAGATGGAAGCGCTTACGGCTGCGTCACTGGCCCTGCTCACCGTGTACGACATGGTGAAGGCCGCTGGACACGGCATGGAGATTGTGGGGATTCGGCTGGTGGAGAAGACGGGTGGAACCAAGGGAGACTGGAAACGAGGGAACGAGGACACCGCATGATACACCTGAAGCTCATCGTCCAGCACGTCGCCGGGGCAGTCGCGGGGACCTGGGAACGGCTTTCTGCCACCCAGCGGCTCACGCTGCGCGGCGTCGGTTTGCTGGGTGCGGTCCTCGTGGTGGGCGCCGTCGCCGGGGCGCAGGCCCCACCCGCGCAGGCGTCGTCGGACGACGACGGATCCTACACGGGCACGGCCGTGCAGTCCCAGTTTCGGCACCTGCGGGTCTCACTCGACCTCACCGAGGGCGAGCTGGAGCTGGCCCGGCTACAGCTCGAG
>JBDGXT010000091.1:0-9495 GCA_039584455.1 Gemmatimonadota bacterium | reverse complement strand
CCCGACGTGTACGACGGCGCGCTCACGCCGATCACCGCGTTCATGGCGGCGGCGGTCAAGGCGGCGGCGTTCGCGGCGATGATTCGCGTACTGCTCCAGGGGTTGGGGCCGGCGGACCTCGTGTGGACCGAGATCGTGTGGTGGCTCGCGGCAATCACGATGGTCGTGGGGAACCTCATTGCCCTCGTGCAACGCCACATCAAGCGGATGCTGGCGTACAGCTCGATCGGCCACGCCGGCTACCTGCTGGCAGCGGTTGCAGCCGGAACGGAGTTCGGGGCGGCAGCCTTCCTGTTCTACGTTTTCGCCTATACGCTCATGACGGTGGGGGCGTTCGCGGTGCTCGCGGCCAGTGGCCGGCGCGGCGAGCGGGACGTGCGCGTCGATGACCTGAACGGACTGGCAAGGCACCGTCCCTGGATGGCAGCGGCGATGACCATCTTCATGCTGTCCCTGCTCGGTTTCCCGGGGACGGCGGGCTTCATCGGCAAGTGGTTCATCCTCTCGGCGGCGATTCAGGCGGGGCTGGGGAGCCTGGCGGTCATCCTGGTCGGCTCCACCGTGATCTCGGCGGGCTTCTACCTGCCGATCATCATGGCGATGTATATGAAGCCGCCGGCGTCGGAGACGGCGCACGAGGGAGCCGTGCTTGTCGGTGCCTCCCGCTGGATCGTGGCCGCGCTGGCCGTGTGCTTGCTCCTGTTCGGCGTGTGGCCGAATAGAGTGTTGGACGCGGCGCGGCAGGGAACCGACGATCTCAAGCCGTCGGTGATGATGACCATCGCGCGATAAAGGAGCGGCCTTGGACGTACCCGCGTTCATTTTCCGGCAGTACGACATACGCGGCGTGGTCGACCATGAGTTGACCGCGCCGATTGCGCATGCGATCGGCCGCGCGGTGACGACGATCGCGCGGGCCCGCATCGGCCGCGATCCGCGGCTCGCGGTGGGGCGCGACAACCGTCCCTCGGGCGAGCTGCTCGCGCGCGCCGTGCGCGACGGGGTGGCACAGGCCGGCGGGACGGCGGTGGACGTCGGCGTGGTGCCCACGCCGGCGCTCTACCTCGCGCTGCATGAGCTCGACGTGGATGGCGGTGTGCAAGTGACAGGCTCCCACAACCCGCCCGAGTTCAACGGGTTCAAGATGGTGGTGGCCGGGGAGACGCTGCACGGCGAAGACATCCAGGAGATTCGCCGTCTCATCGAGCAGGACGCGACGGACACCGGTGTGGGCGGGCTCGAGGCGGACGACTCGATGCTGCCCCGCTACGTGGAGGCGATCGTGTCGCGCAACGCGCCGATCGCCCGATCAGTCAAGGTGGTGGTGGACTGTGGCAACGGCAGCGCGAGTCTCGCGGCGGAAACGACGCTCACCCGGCTCGGGGCCGACGTCGTGCCACTGTTCTGCGAGTCGGACGGCACCTTTCCCAACCACCATCCCGATCCGACCGTGCCGGAGTACCTGGTGGACTTGCAGGAGGCGGTGCGAAGAACAGGCGCCGAGCTGGGGATCGCGTTCGACGGGGACGGCGACCGCATCGGTGCGGTGGATGAGAACGGCGTGATCGTGTACGGTGACCAGCTGCTGGTGCTGTACGGACGCGACCTGGCAGAGCGCACGGGCACCGGACACGCCGTCATCTTCGATGTGAAGTGCTCCGATGTGCTGGCCGACGCGCTGGGTGCGGTGGGGCTGGAGCCGGTCATCTGGAAGACGGGCCACTCGCTCATCAAGGCCAAGATGAAGGAGCTGGCCGCACCACTGGCGGGCGAGATGAGCGGGCACATGTTCTTCGGCGGCGACTACCACGGCTTCGACGACGCGCTGTTCGCCGCGGCACGGTTACTAGCCATCGTGGCGCGCGGCGACGGCCCGCTCTCCACGTTGCTCGCCGATCTGCCGCGGACGCACACGACGCCCGAGCTCAGGGTCAACTGTCCCGAAGAGCGGAAATTCGCGGTGGTGGAAGCTGCGGCGCGGCACTTTGGTGAGCGCTACGAGGTGCTCACGCTCGACGGCGTGCGGGTCTCTTTCCCCGAGGGGTGGGGGTTGTTGCGGGCCTCGAACACGCAGCCCGTGCTGGTCATGCGATTCGAGGCCGTCACCGAGGAGGCGCTGGCCGCCTACCGGGGCGAGGTGGAGGGCTGGCTCGAGGAGCAGGGTATCGCGGTGTAGGCATGGCGCCGTCAACGAGGAGGGCCCTGCAGGCGGCGGTCGTCGCGCTCCTGCTCGCGCTGCTGCTGGGGCGCTGGCTGGCCACCGGCACGGCAAACGCGCTCTGGGCCGAGGCGTTGGGCGTCGTTCTGTTCCTCACGGCGTTCACCGGCGCCGCCATTTGGTGTCTCGGCAATCTCTACCTGGTCTATCGCTCCATCGGCTCGGTGCACGTCCCCCGGCGTCTCGGGAACCTCGAGATCCTGGAGGCCGTGCCGCGCCGCTATCTGCTGATCGCGGCGGTGGCCATCGGCCTTGCCCTGGCGATCGCCTTCAGCTACCGAGCCGACGGGTGGTGGTACGTGCGCGCCCTCGCCGGCTACCGGGTCTCGCTGGGTGCCAGCGACCCAATCCTGGGTCGCGACCTCGGATACTACCTGTTCCAGCTTCCCTGGTCGCGCACCGTCCACGCGTTCATCACGTTGCTGAGCGGCGTGATGCTGGCCGTGATCGGGTTGCTCTACACCGCGGTCGGCGCGGTGCGCTGGACGGGCCGGCGTCTCCGCGTCGGGGATTTGGCGCGGTGGCACCTCGCGGGTCTCCTGGCAGCGTTCGCGCTCGCGCTGTTCTGGGGTTATCGGCTCGAACCGGTGGAGTACGTGGCGGGGATTCACGGAGTACCCAGCGACACCGTGCTGACGACGGTCCGCCTGCCGGTAGCGCGGGCACTGAGCATCCTGGCGCTGGTGGCAGCGGCGCTCTCGCTGCTGTGGGTGCGCTTCCCGCGGGTCGCGGTGGTCGCGGTGCCGTGGATCGTGCTCGCATCGGTCTCCTTCGTGGGGCATTACGTGGTTCCCACGTTCGCGGCCGCGGTGCGCACGCCCGAGGAACTCGCGCTGGAATCGGTCGAGGCGCGGCGCGACACGATGGTCGGGCTCGCGTTCGACGCGCGCCCGCCCACGATGGGTCTGGCGCTCACCGCGGCGGCCGATCCGTCCGCCGCGCGCGCGCATGCAGCCGCCCTCACCACGGCGCCGCTGTGGGACGGCTTCACCGTCGGCGTGCTGCTCAATCGCACCGTGGGTGCCGAGCCGCCCGCCCGCTTCGGCGATGCGACGTTGGGACTCTACGGGGCGTCCGACGGATCGGCGGTGCCGGTCTACGTCGCGGCGCGCGAGGTGGATCCCGCGACCATCCCGCCAGAGGAGCTCTCGTGGGACGCGGTGCATCAGGGTCCGTACGCGGCGGCGACGGGTGCGGCGGCGATCCAGGCGCACCGCGTCGCGCCGGCCGGCCTGCCGTACTTCGTGCCCCATCTTGCGCGCGCCGACTCGGCAGTAGCCCAGGCGACCGAGCTGGCCCTGGCGCGGCGTGCGGTGCGCTTCCGGCCGGCTGCGGTCGACTTCGCGGTCGTCTCCCCGGACGACGGCCCCGTCGTGGGCGCCCCGGCCGGCGGCCTATTGCGGCGCATGGCGCTCGCTTGGACACTGCAGAGCTCGCGCATCGTGACCTCGGATCTGGTGACCGGCCAGTCCCTGATCGTGTGGCATCGCGACGTGTTGGAGCGACTCGACCGTTTCGCGCCGTTTGCCGCGTTCAGCGATGCGCGCGCCGTGGTGGTCGGCGATACGCTCTACTGGTTGGCCAGCGGTCTGGTCTCGGCCGACGCGTTCCCGCTCGCGCCAACGGTGCGGTGGCGGGGCGAGCCGGTGCGTTACCTGCGGTCGTCGCTGGTGGGGGTGGTGGAGGCTGCCACGGGACGCACGGCCGTCTACCTGACCCGTGATGCGGATCCACTGACGGCTGCCTGGGCGGTGCTGGCACCGGAGATCGTGCGCCCGGCCGGCGAGCTGCCGACGGCACTGCAGCACCACCTGGCCTATCCGGCGGAGCTGTTCGCTGTGCAGGTCGCCCTGCTGCAAGTCCGGGGCGACGGCGCGGGCGGCAGACAGACGCGCCCACCTGTGGCTGCGGCATTTCCATTGGGACAGGAGCCGTACCGCTGGGTGGGGAGCACCCCCGCCGATTCGGTAGCCAGGCTTCGGCTCATGGCCGCGCTGACGGCGCCGGAGGACGGGGCCCTTGCCGGCATCGTGGACGGCACGGTGCGGGATGGGGCACCCCGGCTCGTGTACCTCGCCATCGAGGCGGCGCTCGGGGTGCCGGGACCCGCCCAGGCGGCGCGCCAGCTGGGCCGCCTGCGAGCCGACCCGGAGGGAATCCAGGGACGCCTCCGCATGGTGCCGTTCGACGACGGTGTGCTCGCACTGCAGACCGGCTACGTCTCACCGGGTGAGGGGGCGGCGCCGCAACTGGTGGACGTGGCCGTAGGATGGGGGCGTGCCGCGGGGAGCGGATCGGACCTGCGCACCGCGCTGACGCGCCTGCGCACGGCACCCGCGCCCTTCGGCATGGCGGCGACCGAGAAGGAGGAGGCGCGCCGGTGGTTCGAGCGCATGGATGCGGCGAGGCGCAGCGGGGATTGGGTGGCCTTCGGGCGCGCCTACGAGGAATTGCGCCGCATTCTGACCAGCGAGCCGGACACGCTCCCGTGAGTCGCTTGCTGCGGTTTCGGGGCCCGGCTAGGTTGCACTCGCCGTGACGATGCGACCCGGAACCATCGTGGTGGCCCTCGGGGGCAACGCGCTCGCGCCCGCAGGGCAGCGGGCGGACATTCACGTGCAGTTCGCGCACACGCGCAAATCGCTGAGCGCGGTGGTGGCCCTCGCGCAGGAGGGGTGGCACATCGCGATCGTGCATGGCAACGCCCCGCAGGTGGGTGATGCGCTGGTGCGCAACGAGCTCGCCCGCGAGCGGGTGGAGGCGCTGCCCCTGGGCGTGTTGGTGGCCTCCACCGCGGGGTGGATCGGCTACATGATCCAGCAGTCGTTGCAGAACGCGCTGCACAAGCTGGGGATCAAGCGTGAGGTGCTCACCGTGATCACCCAGACCCAGGTGGAGCGCGGCGGCGCGCTGGCGGAGCCGACCAAGCACATCGGGCACGCGCTCGAGGCAGAGGTGGTCGAGCGCCTCCGCAAGCGCGGTGTGGCGGTAGGGCAGGACGGCGGCGGCCACTGGCGCCGCCTGGCGCCGAGTCCCGAGCCACACGACGTGGTGGAGGCCGACTCGGTGCGACAGCTGGTGGATGAAGGCAAGATCGTGATCGCGGCCGGGGGCGGTGGGCCTCCGGTCTACTTCGATGAGCGATTGCACTGGGAGGGAGTGGACGCGGTGGTGGACAAGGACCGGGTGGCCGCCATACTGGGCAGCCGGCTCGGTGCCGACACGTTGTTGATCCTCACGAATGTGGACGCGGTGTACCGCGGGTGGGGCACCCCGCAGGCGGAGCCGCTCAGGCGGCTGTCGGTCGACGCGGCCGAGGAGCTGTTGCACGGAGACGAACTGGGGGTCGGAAGCATGCGGCCCAAGGTCGAGGCGGCGGTGGCGTTCGTACGGGACGGTGGTGGGCGTGCGGTGATCGCCGACCTCCCGGATGGTCTCGCGGCCATTCGTGGTGAGACGGGAACGACAATCACAGGAGCCATGGAGTGAACTTGCACGAATATCAGGCGCGCGCGCTGCTGAAGGCCGCGGGGATTCCCGTGCCCGACGGCGACGTCGCGACGACGCCGGACGAGGTGGAGGCGATCGCCAAGAAAATGGGTGGCGCGGTGGTGGTGAAGGCACAGGTGCATACCGGGGGACGGGGCAAGGCCGGCGGCGTGAAGCTGGCGAAGACCGCCGCCGAGGCCAAGCAGCACGGCGCCGCGATCCTCGGGATGCAGATCAAGGGGCTCACCGTGGAGAAAGTGCTGGTGGCGCCGGCCGCCGAGATCGCCTCGGAGAGTTACGTAGGGGTGATCGTGGACCGCGAGTCGCAGCGAGCGGTGATGATGGTCAGCCCGGCAGGCGGCGTGGACATCGAGGAGGTCGCGGCCAAGACACCGGAGAAGATCTTCAAGGCGGCCATCGACCCGCGCTTCGGGTTGCTTCCACACCAGGCCATGCAGCTGGCATTCGAGTTGTACGACGACGTGGGGCAGGTGCGGCAGGCCGCGAAGATCATGCAGCAGCTCTTCCGCGCGTTTCAGAACGCCGGTGCCTCACTGGCCGAGATCAATCCGCTCATCACGACGCCGAGCGGTGAGGTGGTCGCGCTCGACGCGAAGATCGGCGTGGACGACAACGAGCTGGAGCGGCGGCCCAACATCGCCGCGCTGAGAGACACGTCGGCGGAGGATCCGGCCGAGGTCGAGGCGCGCGACATGGGACTCTCCTACATTCCGCTCGACGGCGACGTCGGGTGCTGCGTGAACGGGGCCGGGCTCGCCATGGCGACGATGGACCTGGTGAAGTACTACGGTGGTGAGCCGGCGAATTTCCTCGACATCGGCGGGAGCAGCAGCCCCGAGAAGGTGGTCACGGCACTCAAGATCATCACCTCGGATCCCGCCGTGAAGAGCATCCTGTTCAACATCTTCGGGGGGATCACCCGGTGTGACGACGTGGCGAACGGGATCGTCACGGCCACGAAGGGCACGACGCTGGACCGGCCCATCGTCATTCGTCTCACGGGCACCAACGAAGACCTTGCCGTGGACATCCTGACCAAGGCGGGCTTCGAGGCGCTCACGGATATGGACGAGGCCGTGCAGCAGGCGGTGAAACTGGCGCAGGAGGCGGCGTGAGCATCTTTGTCGACAAGGACACCAAGCTGGTGGTGCAAGGCATCACCGGGCGGGACGGCTCGTTCCACACCCGCCAGATGATCGAATACGGCACCCAGGTGGTTGCGGGCGTCACCCCGGGCAAAGGGGGACAGACCTTCGATAAGCAAGTGCCGATCTTCAACACGGTGGCGCAAGCCGTGGGCGAGACGGGCGCGAACACCTCTATCGTCTACGTGCCGAGCCGCTTCGCGCCGGACGCCCTGTTCGAGGCGGCGGACGCGGGCGTCGGGCTCGTCGTATGCATCACCGAGGGCCTGCCGGTGCAGGACATGACACGGGTCATGCCGTTTCTCAGGGAGCGCGGCACACGGCTCATCGGTCCCAACTGTCCGGGCATCATCTCGCCGGGGCAGTCCAAGGTGGGCATCATCCCCGGCCAGATCTGCGCGGAGGGGAACGTGGGCGTGGTGTCGCGCAGTGGCACCCTGACCTACGAGGTGATTCACCACCTCACGCAGAATGGCATGGGGCAGTCCACCTGCATCGGGATCGGCGGCGATCCCATCATCGGCACCAACTTCATCGACTGTCTCGAGGCCTACGAGGCCGACGCGGCGACCGAGGCGATCGTGGTGATCGGCGAGATCGGCGGGACCGATGAACAGAACGCCGCCGAATACGTCACTCAGCAGGTCAACAAGCCGGTGGTGGGGTTCATTGCCGGGCGCACGGCGCCGCCGGGCCGTCGTATGGGGCATGCGGGGGCCATCATTTCAGGTTCCTCCGGCACCGCCGACGAGAAGATGGCGGCGTTCGCGGCGGCCGGGATCGCCGTCATGGACCGGCCGGCCGAAGTGGTCGCGCTGCTAAAGGAGCAGGGAGTGGCGGCATGAAGCTCATCGAGCTGCTTGACCGCCAGCGAGTGATCGTGCCGCTGGCGGCTACTGCGCTCAAGGACGCGGCCTTGGAGCTGGCCGAGACCATGGTCGACTCCGGGGTCGCGGCCGAGCCCGACCGGCTGCGCGACCTGGTGAGTGGCGCCCTGCCGAAGGAGATCGTGCCGATTGGGCAGGCGTTCCTACTGCACTACCGCACCGAGTCGGTGAGCGAACACGCGGCCGCGTTGGGCGTCGCAAAGAAACCGCTGCGCCCGGAGCGTGGTGAGGACAAGGAGTCGCGCATCGTCATCCTCGTCGTGGCGCCCCCCCGTGAGAGCAACGCGCACCTACGGGCCCTGAGCGCGTTCGCGCGAGCCCTGGGCCGGCACGAGGTGGTGGACACGATCCTCGGCGCGAAGAAGCCCGAGGACGTCCTCGAGTCGGACGCGCTCACCGACCTGACCCTACCGGGCTACCTGTCGGTGCGCGACGTCATGGTGCGCCGGCGCCTCTCGGTGCAGCCCGACGCTCCGCTGGGCGAGGCGGCGCGCCTCATGGTCGCCCACGACGTGGTGGCGCTGCCGGTCGTCTCCGAGACCGACGAGGTTTTGGGGGTCATTACCCACCAGGAGCTGCTACGCAACCTCCTGCCGATGTACGTGAAGCGGCTGAGCAGCGGGGAGTTCCGCCAGGCGCCGCGCGGCGGCGAGGGCATCACCGATCCGCACACCCTTCCAGTGCGCGAGGTGATGGATCGGACCGTGCTGTGCATCTCGGAGGATCAGACGCTTGCGGACGTCGCCACGATGATGCTCAACCGCAATATCGAGCGGTTCCCCGTGGTCAGCGAAGGGAAGCTGGTGGGGTTCCTGGACCGGGGGGATATCGTGAGGCGGCTGCTGGGGCGGTAGCGGCTAGCCGCGGCGGGACGTTGGAGATTAGCCGCCCCAGAACCGGAGCAGCGCGATCAAGAACTTGGCGTAGAACTCCTCCGAGAACTTCGCGGTAACCGGCATCTGGTCCCAGTTGGGATCGCGCCGGCTCCACACTAGAAATTGGTCCGGTTCGGGGGAGGCTCCAAATGACGCGCGGAGGGGCGATTCCTCAACGCGGAGTTAGGTCGCAGACAGCGGACACACCGGTTATCATGAGCGTCATTGCCTACGGAACTACGGCGATCCCCTTGAGCGAGAGGTGGGCAAGGTGACCCTCACGGCGGTCACGGTCGGGCTCCAGCTCGGCGGGCAGGAGTTCATGGAGGTGGTCTTCTTCAAGGACGAGACCGCCTTCGATGATTTCATGCGCGGCAACTGCAGACCTCGGGTACAACGGTGGTGTTGCCGTGGTCACCGCGACCAAGGGCGGGCTCATGTACGAGGCGTCGGTCGGCGGGCAGAAGTTCGATTACGAGGAGATCGAGAGCTAGCGACGAAGCGAGAGCCGGAGCACGGCATGACCAGATTGATCGTGGTCGGGATGGTGTCGCTGGCCGCACCGACTTCTGGGGCGTGCGGATCGGCATCAAGAACTACGGCTTCTTCGACATCGACAAGCTGACCTACGTGCTGGAATTCGGTGCCGGAGTGTGGTAGGCGGGCGGGGCGCCTGAGTGGCGATTCCAGGGTCCGTAACCAATTGTGTGACAATGGGTTACGCGTCGCCATGTGACGGGTAGCCCGCGAGGTGCCGGGTGGCAGCTGGCACCCCCCTTGCTCTCTGGACTGAGGTGTTAGATTTGGCGGTCCGCAATTCGCTGCTCGAAGGCCCCTGGCAGGGGCCCGCCGGCAAGCGG
>JBDGXT010000090.1:0-7415 GCA_039584455.1 Gemmatimonadota bacterium | reverse complement strand
GAAGGAGGGTACCGCAACCCCGAGGCGGCCGGATACGTGCGCCGCATGCTCAGCGAGCGGCGCGACGTCGTCGCCCGGTTCTTCTTCGACCGCATCCCGCCGCTCGACTTCTTTGCATACGAGCGGGGCGTCCTGCGGTTCCGCGACCTCGGGCTGGAGCGGGCGGTGTACACCGCCGACTCGACCCGCTACCGCTTCCGCCTTGCCACCGTCACGGCCGCGAGGGAGCGCGCCGCGCGCACCGACTGGATCCCGCTCGCCACGCCGCACATCGACGTCTCCGCGGCGGGGGACGCCGTCGCACCCCCGCCACGGGCATCACACCCATTCTGGGCGATCGAGCTCCAGGTCCACCGAGGCGAGGAGTGGAGCCCCACGGTCACGGTGTACGTGGCCCGGACCAGCGGCAGGGTCGTCGCGCTGGATCGCTAGCGGTCGGAGGCGGGTTCAGCGCGTGGGTGGGGCGGGCGCCTCGACGGGAGGCGTGACCTCGGGCACGTGGGTGCGCCACCACCGCGCCGCACTCTCATGTGTCCACGGCTCCCCCACATCGAGCTTGGCCAGCTCTCGGGCGAGCTTCTGCGCGTCGGAGGGGCGTTGTCGCCGATCCTTGGCCAGGCAGGCGAGCACCAGTTCATCGAGCTGGGGAGTGACGTCGAATTCACTGATCGACGATGGGGGAACCGGGGTGCCTTCAATGTGCCGAACCATCATGCGCATCGGCGTCTCGGCCTCGAACACCAGATGGCCGGTGAGCAACCAGAACGCGACGCAGCCCAGCGCGTAGATATCTACCCGCCAGTCCGGGTGATCGTTCATGGCAAGCTCGGGGGCCATGAAGGCCGGCGTTCCGGTCGTGAGCCCCGGGGCGGTGAGCTTGGTCTGGTCGGGCGCCACTTCGGGCGCGGACTTCACGAGGCCGAAGTCCGTGACCTTGAGGAAGTCGGCCTCCAACCCGAACCAGCAGGCGTATAGGTTTCCCGGCTTCACATCACGGTGTATGAGCCCGGCGCCATGCGCCTCGGCCAAGGAGTGACACGCCTGCCGCAGGAGGTGCACCACGCGCGCGGGGCGCAGGGGGCCGAATCGATCGACCAGCGTCTCAAGATCCAACCCTCGCAGCAACTCCATCACGTAGTAGAGGTCCCGCTCCTTCGTGACGCCGAAGTCGTACACCGCCACTGTGTGCGGCGAGTTGAGGCTCGCCGTGACCTCTGCCTCCCGCTTGAAGCGCCGTAGGAGCGTCTCGGCCGATTCGCTCCCGCGTTGGCCGAGCGCCCCCCGACGGATCACCTTGACCGCGGCCGGCCGGCGCAGCATGCGGTGTCGCGCGCTGTACACTTCCCCCATTCCACCGCTGCCGAGTCGCTCGCCGAGCTGATAGGCGCCTAGCTCCCGAGCGTCTCTCACCTGCGCCCCCAAGCGCATGATGATGCGCGCTGGCACCACGGCCAGGAGCGCGCAAATGTAGTTCGGCAGATACGTCCAGAGGATGACGGGCACCGAGGGAACGGTCACACCCCGCGCGCTCGTAATCGCCAGGCCAACCGGATCCATGGAGGCAGCGACCAACGCGGCGGCAAGCGTTTTCCCCGGTGTGTGCGGCACGATCATCGGGTGCACCAAGACCAGGACGCAGATCCAGGAGAGTCCCTGGACGTTCGGCGTCCACTGGTTCACGAACCCGATGGCGAAGGCCAGCAGGACCTCATAGACGAGGCCCAGATCCAGTGACCATTGGCAGTCGCACGCGTGCCACCGGGTGTAGGCGAACAAGGCCAGGGACACGGCGATGACCGCGAGCGCCACCGGATTCCCCGGCCAGGGCCAGGCATCGTCGAGTGGGGCGCCGGGTGAGAGCGCGGGGCCGACGACGTTGTTCATGAAGAGGGAAAACGCCCAGAGGCCCGCCCACACAAGGGCCGCCAGCCCCAGCCGGCGCGACGCTGCCTCGAGCAGGTCGGGCGGAAGCTGGCCAGTGGAGTGCGCCGGGACGTCACCCGACGTCGCGCCGACGAGTTGTTCTGGGCTCATGAACCTCCCGTGTCTCCATAGAGTATCACGGCGGAGCGCGGCGGGGAAACGGGCCCGGCTTGCATCCCCCTGGACGAGGCGTATTGTCGTGGAATTACCCCTCCCGCGCGGCCGGCCAACCCGTAGCGAGGACACTGAACCGTGAACGGCTTATCCCGATCGAGCCCCATGGACCGCTTCCTCCGCCTCTTCACCGAGGTGCGCGGTGGGGAGAGCGGGAACGTCCTGCTCCTCACGCTCAACGTCTTCCTCATCCTGACCGCGTATTACGTGCTGAAGGTCGTGCGCGAGGCCCTGATCCTCGGCGGCGCCAGCGCCGAGGTGAAGAGCTACACCGCGGCCGGCCAGGTACTGTTGCTCGCGGGCCTCGTGCCGCTGTACGGCGCCGTCGCGGCGCGGGTGCCGCGGCGCCGCCTCATCAATGGGGTAACGGCCTTCTTCGTGGCCTGCCTGGGCGTGTTCTACATCGCGGCGCAGGCCGGGACGTCGGGCTTCGGACTGGGAGTCGCCTTCTTCGTGTGGGTGGGGATCTTCAACGTCATGATGATCGCCCAGTTCTGGGCGTTCGCAAACGACGTGTACACGACCGATGAGGGAAAGCGGCTCTTCCCGATCGTGGGTTTCGGGGCGTCGGCCGGGGCGGTCGCTGGCAGCTACCTGCCGAACGTGCTGAGCGGCATCGGCATCTACCAGTTGTTCCTCCTTTCCGCGGTGCTGCTGGTCATCGCCGCCCTGATCACCAACATCGTGGACGCGCGGGAGCGGCGGCGCACCGAGGACCACCTCCCAGACCCGTTTACGACCGGTACGATGCCCGCCGCGACCGGACAATTCCGGGCCGCCACCGGCGAGTTCAAGGTCCCGGCCCGGGAGTACCGGCACGAGAGCGGCGTCTTCAAGGCACCGGAGCCCGGGAAGGAAGCGCCGCCCGAGCCAATGGTGGAAGAGCCGGAGTCGGAGGGGAGCGCGTTCCGGCTCGTCTTCCGCAGCCGCTACCTCCTGATGATTGCGTTCCTGATCCTGCTGCTGAATTGGGTCAACACCAATGGCGAGTACATCCTGGGACGCACCGTGGTGGCCCTCACCGCGCAGGCGGTGGCAGCCGAAGGCGGCGGCGCAGAGGAGGTCCAGGCCCGCATCGCCGAGTTCTACTCGAACTTCTTCACCGTCGTGAACATCCTGGGACTGCTGCTTCAGGCCTTCGTGGTCTCCCGCATCATCAAGTACGCGGGTGTGGCGCGCGCCCTGCTCTTCCTGCCGGTGATCGCCCTGATGGGCTACACGGTGATTGCCGTGGTCCCGATCCTCGGGGCCATCCGCTGGATCAAGACCGCGGAGAATGCCACCGACTACTCGCTCAACAACACGGTGCGGCATGCGCTGTTCCTGCCCACTACCCGGGAGGAGAAGTACAAGGCCAAGCAGGTCATCGATTCCTTCTTCTGGCGCACGGGGGACGTGCTGTCCGCGGCCGTCGTGGCGATGGGCGCCCAGCTGCTGATGTTGAGCACGGGGCAGTTCGCGCTGGTGAACGTGGTGCTCATCCTGGCATGGCTCGTGTTGGCCGTACTGATCGGCCGGCGCTACGACCGGCTGGCGGCCGCCACGCAATAGGGGACGGCGCCACGAGCAACCGGCCCCCAGCGATCCTCGTCGCTGGGGGCCGGTCTGTCCCTGCCGTCGGGGACGCGCCGCTACTTCTCCTCCGGATCCCCCCGGGCCTTGCGTCCCTGCTCCCTGAGCTTCTTCATCTGCTCCAAGTTCATCACGATCGACTGATTCGACTGTAGCAGGTCGGCCAGGATCTCGTCGGTGCGGCGGGACTCCCGCTGCGCAGCAGTTCGCGTGTCCTCGAGGAACGGCCACAGCGCAGCACGAATGTCCTCAGGCAGCGCCGTCTCCAGATACTCCAGGGCCGTGCCCCGAAGCATGGCGTCGTCGGTATGGAGCCCCCGAAAGGCGACCTTCAGCGGCTGACGCGGCAACACCAGCGAGAGCACGGTGAACACGTGCTCCAGACTGCGGGAGGCGCGCTCGCGCAGCACCTCGTCGACCACCGGTGACCACTCCTCGTCTTCCATGCTGTCCAGTAACCGGTGGCTCTGCCACACGCCCCGGTCCACCCCGACCTCCCGCACCACCGCCGCAAACGTCCGTTCGCGATCGACCGTGAGCTTCGGGTTGAGCTCCAGCAGGTGACTGAGTGCGCGCCCGCAACGGTAACGCACCTCGAACCGCTGGTCCTCCAGACCCCAGAAGAGGCCGTCAACCACCCGTGGCGTGGGGGATGCCGCCAGCACCAGCGGCAAGCGACGCCGCACGGCGAACTCCTCGTCGCGGTCCAACAGGCGATCGACGAGCTGCCCCGCCGACTCCGCGGCAACACTCCGCAGCGCCGTCATCGCCTCGCTCACAACCTCGTCCCAAGCGAGGAGCGGAACCGCGTGCGGCACGAGCGCCGGCGTGAGCGGACCCGACGTGAGGGCCGCCCGTACCCGTGCTGCATCTCGCGAGCGTAAGTCCCGAATGCGCCGAAGCACGGGGTCCAGCGGGGGCTCCGATGCCGTGACCCGGCTCGGCGTCGAGGCGGTCGCGGCCTCCCGCTCCATCTCGTCGGTCGGCGGCACTCGCCCGATGTTGGTCAGTCCCAGCGTTCCGACGCTCTGCAGCATGGCGGTGCGCGTGGTGGCATCCTGCACCTCATCGAGATCGAGCTCGACGGCCCGGGATAGCAGGCTGCGCTCGAGCGTGCGCACGTAACCGCCGCGCAACCCCAGCGCGACGATGACCGCCGTGAGGGACGCCCCGGCGGCCATCCCGAGGAGGGCCGTGGCCGCAACCGTTCCCGCCGCCACGAGGAGAATGACCTGGACCACGGCGGCCCCGACCATATCGCCGAGCCGCACGACGCCCACGTCCACCAGCGCCTTGGTCGACCGCTTCTGCTCCGCGGCCAGGGGTGTGAACAGCAGCTCGTAACCCGACCGGTAGAGGCCGTTGCGCAAGATGGCCTCCGTTCCCCTGAGCGCCGTGGCGCTCGCCAGACCCGGTACGGCCAGGGCGCCGAGACTCCCCAGGCCGACACCGGCGGGGAGCAACGCGACCGTGCGCGTGAGCCCCAGGCGTTGCAGCGCGAAGCGACTCCCCACCGCTTGCATGGCCACGGTGAGCACCGACACGCCCGTGTAGAACACGGCAAAGAACCGGAGCAGGCGCTCCCCATCGCCGAACGCGCCGGTGGCACGCGCCTTGAACACGTAGTCGATGAGGACTTCGCCCATCGTGACGAGCAGCACGAGGGTCACGAGTCCCCTCAGATACGGCATGCCGGCAATGGTCTTCAGCCCCGATACTCCCGGGGTCGCGACGTCGGCCGCGCGCGCCATCCCCCGGCGAGCGTCGGCCCGCTCACGGGCGCGCCTTGCTCCCAGCAGCAGACCCGAGCAGACGAAGTGGAGGGCCGCCAGGATCGGCAGCATCGCCTCTACCGAGGCGAGCACCGCGACGCGCTCCGCGAGCACCCCGCCGATGACCCCGCCGACGGTCGCTCCGGCTGCAATCTTGCCGACATAGCGCTTGGCCGTTCTCGGATCGAAGCGCTCGTTGATGATGGACCAGAACCCGGAGATGAGCACCGCGCCGAGGCCGCCGTAGTGCAGGTACAGCAGGACGGCGACGGCACCCCGATACTCGGCGACCAGGAGCCACTCGATGAGGAGCAATGTGCCGCTGGCGGCGAACGCACCCGGCACGAGCCGGGCCGGTCCCACCGCCGTCATCCAGCGGGAGGCACCAAAGGCCACCAGCACCGAAACGAAGGCCGAGAGCATGATCATCCGCGGCAGCGCCGAGACGTCATAGCTGGACAGGAACAGCGCGTCCCGCGTCGCCTTGGCCGCCATCTGGAAGGCGATCATGATCACCGCCGTCGCGATGGCGACGGCAACGGCGACCTTGTTGGAACGCTCGCTGGGGGCCAAGAATGCTCCGGGGTCTGGATCGCCTTAAGGTAGCAGATCGCATCGGAAACGCGATCCAGCGCATTCGACGTTTCACCCTGGCGCTGAGGAGTCCACCCGGGCGAGATTCTCAGCGTGAACACCATCCGGGAGCGGTACATGAACCTGCCGCAGATGCTGGGGCTGGCCCTGTTGATTCCGCTGACGCTCGCTGGCTGCGAGGGTGGCGGCACGCGCGGGTCCGACACGGGGGCCGCGTTGGACTCCACGCCCACGGTCGTGCTCGAGACGACGAAAGGCCGGATCGTGATGGAACTCGATCGGGAGAAGGCGCCGATCACCGTCGCCCACATCGTGCGGCACGTGGAACTCGGCTTCTACGATTCTCTCACGTTCTACCGCGTGCGGCCCGGCTTCATGATACAGGCCGGCAGCTTCACCGCCGACCTGCGCCGCCGTTCCAGCAGTGCCAAGCCCATCATGAACGAGGCGGACAACGGCCTGAGCAACTTGCGCGGCACGGTGGCCATGGCGCGGACGGAGTACATCCACAGCGCCGAGACTGACTTCTTCATCAATCTGGTCGACAACGCCAAGCTCGACTTCGGCGTGTACCCGGACGGCTGGGGCTACGCCGTCTTCGGCCGGGTGATCGAGGGCATGGACGTCGTGGACGTCATCGCGGCGGTGCCTGCTCGCCCACGGCGGCCCAACTTCGAGGCGCTTCCCGTGGAACCGATCGTGATCACTCGCGCTTACGTACTGGAGGAGGAGTCTGGCGGCGAGTAGCGCGACCACGGAGCACCCTCACCCATCACCCTGACCAGCCCGGAGCCACGGGGCGACCCCTGCGTATCCGAGTGAGCGTATGACGCAGCAGACCGAGAATCTCAGCTGGACCAAAGCCGTTTGCGGAATTTGCCCCGCGGGCTGCTGGGTCGAGGTGGGGATGGAGAATGGGGCGCTCAGGGACATCCGCGCCGACACGGGGCACCCCCTCGGCATGATCTGCCGCCGCGGGCAACACGCGCCCGAGATCGTCTATTCGGAGCACCGCCTCCGGTATCCCATGAAACGGGTGGGTCCGAAGGGCACGCACGAGTTCGAGCGCATCACGTGGAACGAAGCGTACGATCTCATCGTGGAGCGACTCGAGACCCTCAAGCGGGAGTCCGGCCCGGAAGCCGTATCCATCTATACGGGCCGCGGCGCGTTCGAGCTCTCGCTGTGCGACATGTTCCAACCGAAGGACGTGGCCGTTTCGTCGGCCTCGAACGTGCTCTTCCCGTTCGGCTCACCCAATACGATGGGCGTGGGAGCGTTGTGCTACGTCTCCTTCGCCATGATCGCACCGCACGTCACGCTGGGCCGCATGCTGGTGAACATGTTCACCGACATGGAGAACGCCGAGATGCTGGTGGT
>JBDGXT010000089.1:0-13942 GCA_039584455.1 Gemmatimonadota bacterium | reverse complement strand
GGGAACGTCCGCGCCGCATCGGCGTATTGGCTGGAACCTCTCGCCCTGGAGCCGTTCGTGAAGAGCCCCACCACGCTGCCGTTCCTCTCGGCGGCCGCCCTGGCCGTAGCCTGCTCAGGCACCCCCGGACTCTCCGATCCCGGCAACGATCCGGGGGCGGGTAACCTCCCACCCACCGAGATCAACCTCGAGGCGGTTGCCACGGGGCTCAACTCGCCGGTCTACCTCACGTCACCGTCGGGCGACTCGCGCCTGTTCGTGGTGGAGCAGGGCGGGCGCATCAGGATCATCGATAACGGACAGGTGCTCGGTGGGTCGTTTCTGGACATCAGCACGGACATCTCGTTTGGTGGCGAGCGCGGGCTGCTATCGCTCGCGTTCCACCCCAATTACGGCACCAACGGGCACTTCTACGTCAACTACACCGACCAGGGCGGCGACACTCGTGTCGAGCGTTACACGGTCTCGGGGAATCCCAACGTGGCCGATGCGCAGTCGGCCAAGCTGATCTTGACGGTTGCCCAGCCCTTCTCGAACCACAACGGGGGCCTCGTGACGTTCGGCCCCGACGGCATGCTGTACATCGGGATGGGGGACGGCGGCGATGCCGGAGACCCGGGCAACGACGGCCAGAACAGGAACACCCTGCTCGGCGCACTGCTGCGCATCGACGTGGACGGGGGCGATCCCTATGCCATTCCGCCTGACAACCCGTTCGTGGGTCAGGGCGGAGCGCGAGGGGAGATCTGGGCGTACGGGCTGCGCAATCCGTGGCGCTTCTCGTTCGACGCGGTTGGCGGGACGCTGTACATCGCCGACGTGGGCCAGAATGCCTGGGAGGAGGTGAACGCGGTCTCGAGTACCCAGGCGGGCGTGAATTACGGGTGGCGCCTCATGGAGGGGGCCCACTGCTTCAACCCGTCGACCAACTGTGACCAGACGGGTCTGCAGCTTCCTGTGCTGGAGTACCCCCACTCGCAGGGGTGCTCGGTGACCGGGGGGTATGTGTACCGCGGCAGCGCCATTGCCGGTTTGGGGGGGCACTACTTCTACGGTGATTACTGTGCCGGGTCGATTCGTAGCTTCCGGTTGGAGAACGGGGAGGCGACCGACGAAAAGACCTGGGGGGTCGGCAGCATCGGGCAGATCTTCTCGTTCGGCGTGGACGCCTCCAGCGAGCTGTACGTCCTCACGAGCCAGGGGACGGTGTACCGGCTCAACTAGCCGCACGCGGGTGCCTCCGGCGCCACGTGACACACCCCAGACCAGGATGTGATTGGTCGGCGACACAACCGCTCCACATTCCACGGCCCGCGCCCGAGTGACGAGTTAACACCGTTCGGGTTGCGGGCTGAAACATCTCCGAGGCAAACTCCGTACGAGAGGACACGGGGCAGAGCGCAGGGTTCACGCAACGATCTGCCGCCAACGTTCATCCAATCGATATACGGCAGACGGGCTGGAGGCAGGGTTCTTGGTCGAGTTCCTCAACCGCCTCAAGGCTGCGATTGGCGACCGCTACGCGATCGAGCGCGAGATCGGGCGTGGCGGGATGGCTATCGTGTATCTCGCCCAGGACCTCAAGCATGGCCGACCGGTGGCGATCAAGGTCCTGCGACCCGAGCTCGCGGCCACGCTGGGTGCCGAGCGGTTCCTGCGGGAGATCGACACCGCCGCCCGACTCAACCACCCCCACATCGTTCCGCTGTACGACTCCGGTGACGCCGACGGACTGCTGTACTACGTCATGCCGTATGTGGAGGGGGAGTCCCTCAGGGCTCGCATCACCCGGCAGGGCACGCTCTCTCTGAGCGAAGCGCTGCACGTGGTCCGGGAAGTCGGCAGTGCCCTGAGCTACGCGCACGGTAAGGACGTCATCCATCGGGACATCAAGCCGGCCAACATCCTGTTGGCCGATGGTCACGCCGTGGTCGCCGATTTCGGGATCGCGCGAGCCATCAGCGCGTCCGGGGGTCCGAGCCTCACTCAGGCTGGCATCGCCGTCGGGACGCCCGAGTACATGAGTCCCGAGCAGGTCATGGGTGCCGAGCACATCGACGGCCGCAGCGACCTGTACAGCCTCGGGTGTGTGCTGTACGAGATGCTCTGTGGGGTGCCGCCGTTCGAGGGGCAGACGGCGCAGGCGGTGATCGCCAAGCGGTTCAAGCAGCCCAACCCGCGGCTGGAGGCGCTCAACAGTGCGGTCCCGCCAACGATCCGCGACACGCTCATGAAGGTGTTCGCCCCGGAGCCGGACGACCGGTACGACTCCGCCTCTGGCCTCGTGGCGGCCCTACGGCCGACCAGTGAGCCGCAGCAGACCCTGGCGCAGCGGGTCGGGCTGCTCGGGGTGACTGGGCTCTACCTGCTGGCGACCCTCGTCATTCTCGCGGTCACCAGCTTCCTGGTGGTCCAATTCGGACTGCCCGACTGGGTCATGCCGGGAGCGGGTGTGTTGATGCTCGTCGGTCTGCCAATCGTGGTGACGGCGGCCCACGTGGAGCGACGTATCGCACAAGGCAAGACCCCGCGGCTGCACTGGGTCACCTGGGCAAGAGCGCTGCGCGGAGGGGCGCTGGCTTTGGGGGGGTGGAGTCTCTTCGTCGTTGGCTTCATGGCGATGCGGCTCCTCGGCATCGGTCCTGTAGGCACGTTGGTGGCGACAGGAGTGCTCGAGGAGCGTGAGCGGATCATCGTCGCCGACTTCGCGAACCGGGCCAACGACTCGCTCCTGGCCCAAGCGGTGACCGAGGCATTCCGCGTGGACCTTGCGCAGTCACCGGTCGTGACGTTGGTCGATCCCACGCACGTGGTGCAGATACTGGCGCTGATGGACCGGTCGTCGGACGACCGGCTCAACCCCGAGCTGGCTCGGGAGGTCGCGCTTCGCGGCGGCATCAAGGCGGTGATCGCGGGAGAGGTCAGCGCCGTGGGCAGTAGTTACGTGATCTCGGTCCGGTTGCTTGCGGCGGAGGATGGGTCCCTACTGGTGGCGTATCGCGAAACGGCCACCGACTCGACGGAGATCATCGACGCCGTCGACCGGCTCTCGGATCGCCTGCGCGAGCGGGTTGGGGAATCGCTCAGGACGATACGCAGCAGCGGCCCGTTGGAAGAAGTGACCACGACGTCCCTCGGCGCCCTACAGAAGTACTCGCAGGCGCTGTGGGTGCTCAACGAGGGCGACGTCACCCGGACAATCGCGCTGCTCGAGGAGGCGGTGGCGCTCGACTCGAACTTCGCCATGGCGTACCGCAAGCTCGGCGTCGTCGCGCTCGATCGGGCCCAGCAGGTAGAGGCGCTGACCCAGGCCTTCGAGCACCGCGATCGACTGTCGGATCGGGAGCGCCACCTCACCGAAGCGACCTACTACGGTGTCGTGACGAACGAGGAGGACCTCGCGATGGCGGCGTACCGCGCGGTGCTGGAGACCTATCCCAGCGATTACGTGGCGCTCAACAACCTCGCGACGATGTATGTGAACCGGCGCGACTTCGCCCGAGCGGAGGGGCTGTTCCACCGCGCCACGGAGGTGGACTCACTAGCAGCGGCCGCGTACTCCAACACCATGGTCACGCAGGTTGCGCAGGGGAAGTGGGACGAGGCGCGCGAGACGCTGACCCGCATGGCGGAAAAGAGGCCGCAGCACCCCAATACCGCCCTCCACGTGGCCGCGCTCGCCAGCGCTCGGGGGGACTACGAGACGGCGGAGACCGCACTGTTGGCGCTGCGTGAGGCGCAAGCGGACGACCCCCTGTGGCGCGTTGCCGTGAACGCCCAGCTCACCAACCTGGCGCTCGTGCGGGGCCGGCTGCGTGAGGGGGAGCAGTATCAGCGCGCCGCGTCGGTGAGCGCCGCCGACCTCGACTTCCCCGACTTCCAGCTGGCGGCCGAAGTGCAACTGGCCTTCGTGAACCTGTGGTTTCTGGGGGAGCGTGACGAGGCGCTGCAGCAGGTGGAGCAGGCGGTGGGGCGCCACCCGATGGACCCGGTGGATCCGCTCAACCGTCCCTACACGCTCCTTGCCATGTTCTACGCATTGGCGGACGAACCCGGTCGGGCGCAGGAGATCCTGGCCGAGTACGAGCAGGAGGTGGCCCCGGAGCTCCGTCGAGGGGAAGAACAGGACCGCCACTCCATTCTGGGGATGGTGGCGCTCGGGGAGGGGCGCAACGAGGACGCCGTCGCCGAGTTTCGCGCCGCCGACACCGGTGGGTGCACGGTCTGCGGCCTCCCGCTCTTGGGCATGGCGTACGACATGGCGGGACAGACCGACTCCGCGCTCGCCGTCTACGAGCGGTTCGTGCAGGACCCGTGGCTCTACCGCGCCGGCCTGGACTGGTGGTCCCTGCCGGGGATCTACCAGCGGCTCGGCGAGCTGTACGTGCAGCACGGCGATACCGAGCAGGCCGCCGAATACTACGGCCGCTTCGTGGAGCTGTGGGAGAACGCTGATCCGGAGCTGCAGCCGCGCGTCCAGGCGGCCCGGCGCGAGATTGCGCGGCTCACGGCGGAGCCGCGGGAAGGGCAGTAGGGGACCAGCAGCGCGCTAAGGAGGGAGCTGGCGGCGCCTCCGTGGTTGGAGGCGCGGCTTCGAGGAAGACGGGAGCCGCCCGGACGGCGGCTACGGAATACGGCGTGCTAGGGGAGGTTGCTTGGCGCTACTGCTGGGCGGACTTCATGCGCTCCGCGGTTACGATCTCCACCAGGACGTCGACCACCTTCTGACGGGCATGGTCCACATCCTGTTGCCGCGTGACTTTGCTATCCAGCGGCTTGAATTTCTGCCGCTGGATGACGGCATCCTCGTAGTTCCGCAGCGCCTCGTTCACGCTGTGCAGGTACTCCTTGCCGATGCTGGCCATGACGTCTCTCCGGTGCGGTCTCTCTACCACTCAAATACTGCGCGGGAGCGGAAACGGCAAGCGCGGGTTGGGAGATCACCGACGAGACCCTCCGCGACCGGGAGGCCTGCGCTGTCGCAAAGGGCTTCAAGTCGTTCGGATTTGGTTACTTGGCCGCGTATGGAAGGGGTCCCCGCACGGTGGACTCCCCGCGCGCCACGTCTTCGGTACCTAACCGCGGCTGCTGCATCGATTTAAAGGCCAGCCACCACTCTACACAGAAACTTCACGGTTTCTTACCGGACGAGCGTCCGTTTTAGACGCAATTCCCGATACTCCTCTTTCCCTATCGGGAGTTCCTCTGGTTTCCCAGGAGGACGTCCGGCACCGCCGAATCCTCCTCGCGGATTATTGAAGATCCGATCCAGCCGTCGTGCTATCGCAGCAGGCCCGGATCCGCACGCCCGTGAGAGTTCGTTAGCGCTTGCTTTGCTGCGCCATACGGCGACGCCTGCGGAGCCAGGCCAGGACGTGCATGAGCCAGGCCACGGGGACGGAGACCAGGAGGATGAGGACAAAGAAGGGCACGAAAACCACCGCGACAGCTTTGAGTGCCCACGGCAGCGCTGGCTGGTGGACCGTGTGTACGACGAACCTGACCGTGCCCAGCACGACGAGGGCGGTCAACGCGGCGCTGACTATGAGTCCGAAGACCAGCGTCAGCCGTGAGACCGCGCCCGCCCGCCACGCGTCCCAGAGCAGGCTCGCTGGCGCGTCGGCGTCCCTTGTCCGCCCCACTGTCGACATCTCCACCCTTCGATACTCTGGCCGCAAACTGCGTCACGCTCACCCGGGCAGCAAGCGCGACGGTCCGCGCGTGCCGATCCGAGCAGCATAGGGACGTGCCAAGTGAGATTCCGTGGGAGGTGAGGTTATGGCCGATACGGAGAGCTGGTTTGTTAACGAGCTGGAGAGGAGGGGGGTCTCGCGCCGGGACTTCCTCAGCTTCTGCGGCGTCATGGCCTCGGTACTCGCCCTGCCGAAACCACTGACGGGAAGGATCGCCAACGCCATCGAGAACGAGGAAAAGCCGACCCTGGTCTGGCTCGAGTTCCAGGACTGCGCCGGGAACACCGAGTCGTTTCTCAGGGCTGCGCGACCTGCGGTGGCCGACATCGTGTTGGACATGCTGTCCATTGATTACCACGAGACGATCATGGCGGCGGCGGGCCATCAGGCCGAGGCGGCGCTGGCGGGTGTGGTGGCGCAGAAACCCGGTGCGTACATCGCGGTGGTGGAAGGCTCGATTCCGACGGGTGCGAACGGGGCCTATTGCACCGTGGGTGGCCGATCGGCGCTCCAGATCGCGCGGGAGGTGTGTGGCGGAGCTGCCGCGACCATCGCGATCGGCACCTGCGCCGCGTTCGGTGGCTTGCCTGCAGCGGCGCCCAACCCCACTGGGGCTCTGAGCGTCGCGGATGCCGTGCCCGGCCTCAAGAACCTGATCAACCTGCCCGCCTGCCCGGCGAACGCCGAGAACCTCGCAGCAGTGATCGTCTACTACTTGACCTTCGGTCGGTGGCCACCGACCGATCGCTACCGCCGGCCGCTATTCGCGTACGGCAAGGCGATTCACGACAACTGTGAGCGTCGGGCGCACTACGATGCGGGGCAATACGTCGAGAACTGGGGTGATGAGGGGCACCGGCTCGGTTACTGCCTCTACAAGATGGGGTGTAAGGGTCCGGTCACCCACCAGAACTGCCCCAGTGTCGGATGGAACGAGGGCACTAACTGGCCGGTTGGGTGCGGTCATCCCTGCATCGGCTGTGCGGAGCCCGACTTCTGGGACAAGATGACCCCCTTCTACAGCCACATAGCGGGGGTTCCCGGGTTCGGCATTCACACGACCGCTGACCGGGTTGGGATCTGGGCCGCCGTCGGTGTCGCCGGTGCGTATGCCGTCGGCGGGTTGGTGCAGCTCGGTCGACGGCCCCAGAAACAAGAGGGAGGTCAGTCATGAGCCATATCGTTATCGATCCCGTCACGCGCATCGAAGGCCACCTGCGCATCGAAGCGGAAGTCGATGGTGGTGTGGTGCGGAATGCTTGGTCCTCCGCCACGATGTTCAGGGGTGTTGAGATCATCCTCAAAGGCCGGGATCCGAGGGACGCTTGGGCATTCACACAGCGGATCTGCGGTGTGTGCACTACCGTGCACTCCATCGCCTCGATCCGGGCGGTGGAGAACGCGATCGGCGCGATCCCGCCGCCAAACGCGCGCTTACTGCGCAACCTCATCATGGCGTCGCAGATGGTCCAGGATCACGTCGTGCATTTCTACCACTTGCACGCCCTGGACTGGGTGGACATCGTCTCGGCGCTGTCTGCCAATCCTGCCGCCACATCCCGGCTCGCGCACTCGATCTCTGACTGGCCCCTCTCCAGCACGAACTACTTCCGGGCGGTGAAGCAACGGGTCCAGCAGTTCGTGCAGCGCGGTCAACTCGGTCCCTTCGCCAATGCCTATTGGGGGCACTCGGCGTATCGCCTCCCACCGGAGGCGAATCTGTTGGCGGTTGCGCACTATTTGGAGGCGCTCGGCTGGCAGCGGGACTTCATCAAGATGCACGCGGTGCTGGGTGGCAAGAATCCACACCTGCAGAGCTTCCTGGTGGGTGGCATGGCGACGCCAGTCGATCCGGACAAGCAGGCGTCGATCAACATCACGTCGATCTCCACCATGCGAAAGCTGATCCATCAGGCGCGCAAGTTCGTGGAGAAGGTGTACATCCCCGATCTCCTCGCCGTGGCCTCGTTCTACAAGGATTGGGCCGGCTATGGGGCCGGCGTGGGGAATTACCTGGCGTACGGAGAGTACCCGGATACCGAGGGTGCCAACGCGCCGCTGTTCCTCCCACGCGGTGTGATTCGCGGTCGTGATCTGTCGACGGTAGAGCCGTTTGACCCGGCGAAGGTCACGGAGTACGTGACGCACTCGTGGTTCGAGTACGAGGGTGGAAACGAGCAGGGGCTGCATCCGGCGCAGGGGGAGACCACTCCGACCTACACCGGACCTGAGCCTCCGTACGATCGGCTGGATACGGACGGTAAGTACAGCTGGCTCAAGTCGCCGCGCTATGACGGCCTGCCGATGGAGGTGGGGCCGCTCTCTCGGATGTTGGTGGCGTACGGCTCTGGACACCCACGAGTGCGAGAGCTGGTGGGTCACGTCCTCGGCGAGCTCGGTGTCGGGCCTGCCGCATTGTTCTCGACGCTCGGGCGGGTCGCCGCACGGGGCATCGAGACGCTGGTTTTGGCGGAGAAGCTGGAGGGCTGGCTCGACGAGCTGGCGGAGAACATGGGACGCGGCGAGCTGGCGATCCACGACAACTCGAAGTGGAAGCCCTCCAGCTGGCCCGAGGAGTGCACCGGCGCCGGCTTCCACGAGGCCCCGCGCGGCGCGCTGGGCCACTGGGTGCACATCGTGGACGGCGAGATCGAGAACTACCAGTGCGTGGTACCGAGCACCTGGAACGGGGGGCCGCGTGATGCGGCTGGTCAGCGCGGACCGTATGAGGAGGCGGTCGTCGGGACGCCGGTGGCGAACGCGGAGCAGCCGCTCGAGATACTGCGCACTGTGCATTCCTTCGATCCCTGCATGGCGTGCGGTGTGCATGTACTGGACCCGGCAGGTCGCGAGTTGGTGAAGGTGAGGGTCCAATGACTGCGGCGCCGCTCACGCGAGTGTACGTGTGGGATGTGCCGGTTCGCCTCACGCACTGGCTCCTTGCCATCTCCATCACGGTGCTGGCGGTCACCGGGTTCTACATCGGCAATCCCTTCATCATTGCACCGGACCCGGCCGGGCAGGAGTTCGTGATGGGGACGGTGCAGGCGATCCACTTCTTCGCGGCGATCGTGTTCAGCCTGTCCGAGATCTCCAGGATCGCATGGATGTTCATGGGCAATCGCTACGCTCGGTGGGACCAGATGATCCCGATGAGCAAGGTCCGGTGGCAGCACACGTGGGAGTGGCTCAAGTTCTACATACTGTTCCGGGCGGAGACACCGAGATTCGTGGGCCACAACCCGCTGGCTGGGTTGACGTACATCCTGGTCTACGGCCTCTGCATCCTCGCGGCCCTCAGCGGCTACGCCTTGTTCTCGCTGCAGGCCGGACCCGAATCCCCCATGCGCATATTCCAGTTCCTGGTGCCGCTGTTTGGGGGAGCCCAGACCACGCGGTGGATCCACCACAACATCATGTGGCTGCTCGTGATCTTCGTGATCCACCACATCTCCTGTGCCCTTCTGGTCACCCGTGCAGCGAGGAACGCCACCATCGAATCGATGTTCTCGGGTTATCGATTCGCCCTGCCGCAAGACATCGCCGCGGAAGAGGAGGAGCTCAGGCGATGACGGCGCCCGGGGGCCCGCCGTCTCTCCTCGTTCTCGGACTGGGCAACGTCCTGTGCGGCGACGACGGGTTGGGGGTAGCGGCGACCGAGTTGCTCGGTCGCCGCTACGACCTCCCAGACGGTGCCAGGGTCCTCGATGGCGGCACTCTGGGGCTATCGCTGCTCTCCCACATCCAGTCATCGGATGACGTGATTCTGGTCGATGCGGTTCTTGCTGATGGCCCGCCGGGCTCATTGGTGCGGCTGGAGGGTGACGAGGTGGGCTCGGCGGTACGCAATCGACTCTCGGTTCACCAGATCGGGGTTTCTGATCTCCTGGAGGGACTCCGCCTGCTGGACGACTACCCGCGGAGTCTTGTCCTCCTGGGACTGGTACCGGAGACGCTCGAAGTGGGTCTCGGTCGCTCCGCCACGGTGGAGCGGCAGCTTCCTCCGCTGGTCGAGAAGGTGGTGGAAGAGGCCGAGCGGTTGGGGTACGAGTTTCGCCCTCGGAGTGGCCATGATGCGGCTCGTGCCGACAGCGGGAATCCTGCTGCTCGGGCTCTGGGCCTGTGATGCTCCGGGCCTCCCCGCAGAGTATCGCGATGTGGAGGTCCCCGAGAGCAGGCTGAGCTCGGTGGAGGCCCGAGCCCGCGGTCGGGCGCTCTTCCTGCAACACTGCGCGATCTGCCACGGCGAGCGTGCGGACGGTCAGGGCCGTCGGCGTAACCTGTCCCGCCGTGCCGCTGACTTCACCGACCTGACGTGGCGTGCTCGGATGACTCCCGAGCGCGTCTTCTATGTCATTCGCGAGGGTATGCGGGGAACGCCGATGGCGGCGTGGAAGGTCCTGGGCGAGAATGAGACTTGGGACCTGGTGGCCTACGTCCTGTCAGTGGCGGAGCACGGTGCGTCCCAGCAGGAGCCTTGAGAATCTGCGGTACCCGTGGGAGCTTGAGCTAAGAGCAGGGTGGGTGTGGCGCCGGGGCGCGACGGGCTCCCGCGGTTCCTCAGCATTGAGCTGTCTCCACCGCAGGTCGACCTGCGCGACGTGCTTGCACTGGCCGAGATAGCGGACTCTGCCGCACCGAATCGTGACCATGGGCCACTCGTCGAGCGCGCGATCGAGCGATCGGCGGATCGGAGCCATACGGGGCGACGCACGGACTGACACAGTAGGTGCCCACATGCACGAGATGAGCATCGCGATGGAGGTGTGCAGCATCGCGGAGAACCACGTGCCGCAGGAGCAGCTCGGCAACGTGGTCGAAGTGGGTCTCGAGGTGGGTGATCGCGCGGGTGTCGAGGTGGACAACCTCGAGTTCTGTCTGGAGGTGCTGCTCACCTCCCCGCCGTTTCGTGCAGCCAAACCGGTGATCGAGCGCGTCGAGGGAGACGTGCTGCGGGTGAGCTACCTGGAGGTTGATGATGGCCGTCCGGACGATTGAAGTCCGCGAGCGCGTGATGGCGAAGAACGACGAGTTGGCGGCAGAAGTGCGCCGCCGACTCGCCGACGCACGGGTGCCGGCGTTCAACCTGGTCTCCTCGCCGGGGGCGGGGAAGACGCTGCTGCTGGAGCAGACCCTGCAGGAGCTCGGCTCCCGGCTGCGCTTCGCGGTCGTGACCGGTGACGTGCAGACCCAGAACGACGCCGACCGATTGAGCCGTCACACCGACCAACTCGTGCAAGCGGTGGTGACGGGCGGCGCCTGTCACCTGGACGCGCGGCAGGTCATGACGGCGCTCGATGAGATCGACCTCGACGCCACCGATCTGGTGTTCATCGAGAACGTGGGGAACCTGGTGTGCCCGGCGAGCTGGGATCTGGGTGAGGCGGCCAAGCTGGTGCTGTTCTCGACGACGGAGGGAGAGGACAAACCCGCGAAGTACCCCAAGATGTTCCAGCAGTCGAGTCACGCCGTGTTCACCAAGATGGATCTGCTGCCCCACCTCACCTTCGATATGGAGCAGGCGCAAACCCATGCCCGGGACGTGAACCCGAACCTGCAGTTTCTGTTCACATCCGCGCGAACGGGTGAGGGACTGGACAGCTGGTTTGGGTTCCTCGAAGAGCGCGTGGCGGGGGCCAAGAAGGGGTGACCGCCAAGGCGCCGGCCGCCGGGCACGAGGCGCTGCGCCTCAGCGTCACGGGTGTGGTGCAGGGGGTCGGCTTTCGCCCCTTCGTGCACCGCCTCGCCCTGATACACGAACTCGGCGGCTGGGTGCGCAACGAGGCGGGTGAGGTGCAGATCGAGGTCGAGGGCCGCTCGCGCGGCGTGCGGGCCTTTCTCCAGGACCTCGTGGCGAAGGCTCCGCCGCTGGCGCGTATCGAGTCACTCGACGTCGCTCCCACCCAGCCGATGTTCGCGCGCGAGTTCCGCATCGTGGAGAGTGTGGACCAGCCCGACCGGCGGCAGCCGGTCTCGCCCGACGTGGCACTCTGCGCCGCCTGCGAGCGGGAACTGCTCGATTCGGCCGACCGCCGCTACCGCTACCCCTTCATCACCTGCACTGACTGCGGGCCGCGCTACACGGTGATCGAGTCGATGCCGTACGACCGGGAGCGCACCAGCATGCGCTCGTTTCTGCAGTGCGACGACTGCCTGCGGGAGTACCGCACCCCGGACGACCGCCGTTACCACTCTGAGAGCAATAGCTGTCACGCCTGCGGGCCCAAGGTGTGGTTCGAGGTTGCGGAGGGCGCCGGCGAGCCGGCCGAGGGTGCGGAGGCCCTGGAGTGCGCGGCGCAGGAGCTCCGGGCGGGACGGATTGTGGCCGTACGCGGCCTGGGTGGTTTCCACCTGGCGGCCGATGCCACGAACGAAGAAGCGGTGGCGCGCTTGCGCGAGCGCAAGGCGCGTGAGGCGAAACCTCTAGCCGTCATGGTGCGCACACTGGAGGATGCGCGACGACTCGGTGAGGTGGGGAGCGTGGAAGAAGCGCTGCTCACGTCGCGGGAGCGACCCATCGTGTTGCTGCGCGTGCTGCCCGATGCCGGATTGGCTCCTTCGTTGGCTCCGGGGCTCGGCACGGTAGGGGTGATGACGGCGTATACGCCGCTGCATCAACTGCTGCTGGATTTGGCGCGCCGCCCGTTGGTGATGACCAGCGGCAATCTGAGCGAGGAGCCGATCGCCACGGCGAACGACGACGCCCGGCAACGGCTGGGATCCATCGCCGACGCTTTCTTGCTGCACGACCGCGATATCGTGGCGCGCTACGACGACTCGGTCGTGCGGGTGGCGGATGGAGGCCCGCTGTTCCTGCGACGCGCACGCGGCTACGCCCCGCTTCCGTTGAACTTGCCGGTGGAGGTGGCGCGCCCGCTCGTCGCCGTCGGGCCGCACCTCAAGAACACCTTCACGCTGGCGCACGGCCGCACCGCCTATGTGAGCCAACACATAGGGGACCTGGAGAACCTGGAGACACTGGAGCACTTCCGCGCTTCGCTCACGGCCTTCAAGCAGCTCTTCCGCATTGAGCCGGAGGTGGCTGTACGGGACATGCATCCGGGGTATCTCTCGACACGGGTCGCAGCGGAGCTGGAGTTGGAGGAAACGCTCGAGGTCCAGCATCACCACGCGCATGCTGCCGCCGTGGCCGCGGAGCATGGCGTGACCGACCGGGTCATTGGCGTGTCCTACGACGGCACCGGGTACGGAGACGACGGGGCCGTGTGGGGCGCCGAGATCCTGGTGAGCGACCTCGCCGGATACGAGCGCCGCTGCCAGCTGCGCTACGCGGCCCTGCCAGGGGGCGACCTGGCGGTGCGTCGACCCTGGCGCGTGGCACTGGGGTATCTCTCGCTCGAGCCCGGAGTAGCCCCGGCGTTTGCGCGCGCCTTCGACGAGGTGGACATTGGGGAACGCGCTCTTGCCGAGCAGCAGATCGAGCGTCGCCTCAATGCGCCCCTGGCGTCGAGCATGGGCCGTCTGTTCGATGCGGCGGCCGCGGTCCTGGGCACGCGCAGCGTGGCGTACTACGAGGGCCAGGCCGCGATGGAGCTGGAGGCGTTGGCCGGCCAGGAGCTGGCCAAGCCGCTGCCGTTCCCGGTGGTCGATGTGGGTGACGGCAACCAGGTGTTCGACCCGCTCCCCCTGCTGCAGGCGCTCGGCGAACGATTGGCCGCGGGGGATGATGTCGTCGCCGTGCGGCGGGTGGCCGAGGCCACCGGCCTCTCCACGGTGACATTGGGTGGTGGGGTGTTCCAGAACGCGCGGCTCCTCGCGTCGGTGCGGGCGTTGCTCGAGGCGAGCCGGTTCCGGGTGCTCGTTTCGCGGCGTCTCAGCCCGAACGATGGCGCGATTAGTTACGGTCAGGCGGCCGTGGCCGCCACGCTGCTCCAGCGGAGGTCATGATGTGTCTTGGCATTCCAGGTCGAATCGTTGAGATCAACCGAGACGGCGGTCTGCCCATGGGGGTTGTCGACTTCGGTGGGGTGAAGCGGGAGGTGTGCCTCGCGTATCTCGCCGACGAGGTGGACGTAGGTGACTACGCCATCGTGCACGTCGGCTTTGCCATCTCGAAGGTCGACGAAGACGAAGCCAAGCGCACGTTCGAGATCCTCAAGGAAATGAGCGAGCTGGACGAGTTGGAGTGGATGAAGGAGGTGGCGGAGAAGAGCCTGGGGACCCCGCAGGCCGACGCGTCATGAAGTACCTCAGCGAGTACCGCGACGGCAAGATCGCCCGTGGGCTGG
>JBDGXT010000088.1:0-17163 GCA_039584455.1 Gemmatimonadota bacterium | reverse complement strand
TCTACGATCGGGCGCGGCTCGAGGCCATGGTTCGCGGCGCCCGCGTGCGGGTGGAGTTCCACGCCGACTCGCTCCGTGCGGTGCTGGAGGACGGGAGCGGAGCGGTCGTGCTCGTCCGCGGTGGCCCGTCCCGACACGGAGTCGGGTTCACGGCGAGCCGCTCCGTCATCCGTATCCATCCGAATGGGCTCGGTGCCGGGGGAGCCAACACCAGGCTCGTGGTGCGGCGCGGCGCCGCCGCGGAATCGCTGACCACGTCGCGGTTGGGGCGACTACGGTGGCGCTGACCCTGTGGCTACCAGCGCATGATTGGGGACGAGTGGCCGGGCCACACGGCCACTGCGGTGGCTCGGGTGCGTAGGCCGGGCTGGGCCAGCGTCCGCATCCCTCTGAGGTCGACCCTCAGCACTCCCTCGTCGCCGACGACGTAGGCCCAGCGCCCGTCACTGCTCACGGCGCTCGAGGAGGGTGCCCCAAAGGCGGCCCGGTCCGCCACGCGGCGACCCTGCAGGTCTAGGATCGCGACCTCGCCCGCCTGCAGCCGCGTCACCACGGCCCGGCGCCGGTTCGGCGTCATGGCGAGGCCGGAGGCGCCCCCGCCGACCACCAAGGAGTCGAACAGGGTCAGCCGCGCTCGGTCGAGGTAGAGCAGCGTGCCCGTCTTGCCACAGAGTACATAGACGAGAGTGGCGTTGGAGGAGAGTCCGGCGCCCACCGGCTCACACGGTTCGCTCATGTGGTCCTGTGGTTCTGCGAATCGAACTGTCCGGATTCTCGTGCGCAACCGCAGGTCGAGCTCCGCGAGCTCGCCGCCGTCGCATGCCACATAGAGGCGGTCGAGGTCCCGAAACGGGACCATTGCGCGGGCGGGTCGGTCGCACAATTCGGCTTGGGCTCCCGACCGGGCGGCGTCGAGGGGAACGAAGTAAAGTGTGCTGCGTTCCTGCGTTTCCGCGGTTCCTGGTGAGGTGGCCACCATGAGAGTGTGGCCGTCGGGGTGCATCGCGACTGCGGTGGGCACACCCGCGAGGCCCAGGCGTTCCAGCACCTGGGCGTCCCGGTGCCGCAGCGTGATGAGCGCCCCCGCTGTGTCGCTCGCCGCGAGGGCGAGCGACCCGGGGCCACTCGCGTGCGGGACCAGATGGGTAATCCGCTCTCCAGGCAGGAGGGCGGCTGCTATGCTGATCGTGTCGGCGGTCGCAAGGTCGGGGCGGTACAGCAGGAGCAGGCTGTCGCCGCTCACGGCTACCCATTGGGGCGCCGGCGAGCAGGCTGCGAGCAGCGCCGTAGCGCACGCCGCCGCGGCGCGCCTAGCCCACGAAGGTGACCGGTACCTGATGGGGGATGATCCCTGCGTCGGCTCCCCGCTCGAGGAGCGTCTGTACTGCCCGCCGCCCCTTCTCCCCGTAATCCACCGTGTAGTCGTTGACGTACATCCCGACGAACTCGTCGGCCAGCGTCCGGTCGAGCCCCCGGGCGTACTGCATGGCGTGCGTGAGGGCCTCTTCCCGGTGCTCCAGCCCGTACACGATGCTCGCCCGGAGATCCTGGGAGATAGCTCCGATCAGCTCCTCCCCCAGGTCGCGCCGCACCGCGTTGCCCCCGAGGGGAAGCGGCAGGCCGGTCTCCCCGTACCACCACTCGCCCATGTCGAGCCACAGGTTGAGCCCGCCCTCGGAGAAGGTGAGTTGCCCCTCGTGAATCAGGAGGCCGGCATCAACCTCTCCGCGCGCCACGGTCTCCTCAATCTCGTCGAACGGGGTCACCACTGGTTCGAAGTCGGGTTGGTACAGCTGCAGTGCCAGGGCCGCCGTCGTGAGGCGCCCCGGGGTGGCGATCCGCAAGCCCTTGATCGCCTCGTGGGGATCCGGTGGCGCCGGCCTGCGCGCGACGAGTCGGGGGCCGTAGCGGTCCCCGATCGAAGCGCCGTGAGGCAGGAGCGCGTACCGCTCGGCCAGGTAGGCGTAGGCGTGTATCGAGACCGCCGTGACGTCTAGCTCACCCTTGAGGGCACGCTGGTTCAGCGTCTCGATGTCCTGCAGCTCGTGCTCGTAGCGCCGCTCGCCGGTCGCGATCTTGCCGGTGGCCAACGCGTAGAACATGAACGCGTCGTCCGAATCGGGGCTGTGGGCGAGGCGGATGATCACTGAGTCTCGTCGAGCGCCTGCTGACGGAAGGAGTCGACCGCCCGTTGATGGTCCGCATACTCCTGCCGCCCGGCCGCGATCTCCCGGTCGTAGCTGGCGAGGAATCCCCGGTACGCCTCCTGCGCGGCGGCTTCGTCGCCTTCCATTCGGGCCGCCGAAACGCGCAGCATGAAGGCGAACAGATGTCCGGGTACGAGCGCCTCGATCGAGTCAGCGCGGGCACGGGCGTCGCCCTCCTCGCCCGTGACGACCTGCATGACACCTACGTGGTAATGCGCGTCGGGGTCCAGGGTGCCGAGCATGCCGTAGGCCTGGAGGGCCATCGGCTTGAACAGATCCACCGACCCCTGGTCACCCTGCTCGTGGGCGGTCATGACCCGGTTGAACAGGCGGTCGGCCTGCTCCCGAGGGCTCATGTTGGCCAGATCGGGCATGCCGCCGCCCGCACCACCGGCCGGTGCGCCGGCAGCCGCTGGACCTGCTTGCGGCGCACCCGAGCGTCCCGCCTGGAAGGCGATCACCGCGACCAACGTGACTGCCGTGAGCCCGGCGAGGATCCAAACGAAGCCCGGCAGACCCGATTTCTGGGTAGTGATCGACGCGCCGCAGGCGTGACAGAACTTCGCCCCCGAGGAGAGGGAGGCGCCGCAGTTCGGACAGGCGTGTCCGGAAGTCGTGCTCATAGAGTCATCCGTGACTGATTCGGGGTGGTTCCGAGAGCGGGAAATATAGTCACGCGCCGGGGCTGCAAGTGCTCCACACTCCAGCGGATTATAGACGGCCGCAAGCGTGATCCGTGTGCTAGCGCCCCCGCTCTGGGGGCATTACTGTAGCGCACATGGCGCCGGACGCAGAGGACCAGCCAAAATCCACGCAGTTCGACCCGCCGTGGAACCAGATCAAGGCGCGCCAGATGGGCGAGCTCGAGCGGGGTGAGAGTCGGTGGGACGTGCTGCTCGAGACCTCGACGGACCCCGAAGTGGGTGCCTATCGGGGCCGCTTTCACTTCATCTCCGGCAACCTGCACCGGCTCTCCGGTTGGATCTTCCTGGAGTGGGATGAGAAGGACGTGGAGACCCGGTTCAATGAGTTCTCGGCTCAGGAGCTGTGGAACCTGTTGGACTCCCTGGAGGTGGGCTGACGGGCCCGCCGGGGCCCCAAGGTGATCGAAGATTCTTGTAGGATTGGCCCAATCTCTGCACCAACACTCCAGATTCCAGCCCTGTTTCCCCACTCTGATACCCGCTTCGTGCAGAATCCGCACGATCTGCTTGACACGGGAGCACGGTTCCGCTAGCGTTCTGCGTCCCGCGAGTCCGTCGGCCCCACCCGCCACTCAAGGAGCGCACCGTGTCAGAGGTCAAGTCCGTTACCGTGCCCACCCACAACCCGAAACCCGACCTGCGCGAGAACCACATCGACACGCGCGGTGCGACTACGGCCGACATCCTGCAGCTGTGCGATCAGATGCAAGTGGACTTCCTGCGGCTCCAGTTCACCGACATCACCGGGATCAACAAGAACGTCGAGGTGCCCCGCAGCCAGTTCCAGAAGGCGTTGGAGGGCGAGATCATGTTCGACGGCTCCTCGATTGAGGGCTTCGTCCGAATCGAGGAGAGCGACATGATCCTCAAGCCCGACCTCGGCACGTTCAAGATCTTCCCGTACGACGACGAGGGGGGGCGCGTCGCGCGGCTGATCTGCGACATCTACAACCCCGACGAGACGCCCTTCCCCGGCTGTCCGCGCGGGGCGCTCAATCGCCAGATCGAACGGGCCGCGAAGTTAGGCTACGAGATGATGGCGGGCGTCGAGGCGGAGTTCTTCATCTTCCACCTCGATGAGAACGGCCATCCGTCGCTCGACACGCACGATGCCGGTGGGTACTTCGATCTCGCACCGGCCGACAAGGCCGAGCCGATCCGCCGCCTCATCATCGACGACCTGGTGAGCCTTGGCTTCGAGGTGGAGGCGGGACACCACGAGGTGGCCGAGGGCCAGCACGAGGTGGACTTCCGCTACGCCGACGCGCTCACGACCGCCGACAACTTGGCCACGTTCCGGTTCATCGTGCGGAACGTCGCCTACCGGCACGGCTTCGCGGCGACCTTCATGCCGAAGCCGATCTTCGGGCAGAACGGCTCCGGCATGCACACGCACCAGTCGCTGTTCAAGGACGGCGACAACGCGTTCTTCGACTCGAAGGCGGAGTGGCAGATCTCCGAGGTGGGCCTGGCCTACATCGCCGGTCTGCTGAGGCACGCGCGCGGGTTCTGCGCCATTACCAACCCGCTGGTGAACAGCTACAAGCGGCTGGTGCCGGGGTATGAGGCGCCGGTCAACGTTGCGTGGAGTATGCGAAACCGCTCCCCGCTGGTGCGCATTCCCGAGCGGCGCGGGCACGGGACGCGGTGCGAGCTGAGGATGCCGGATCCCGCGGCCAACCCCTATCTTGCGCTGACCGTGCAACTCGCGGCGGGCCTCGACGGCGTGGAGCAGAAGCTCACGCCGCCCGATCCGGTGAACAAGAACATCTTCACCATGAGCCATCGCGAGCGGCGCAAGTATCGCATCGACGAGTTACCACGGGATCTGCACGAGGCGCTGGACTACCTCGAGAAGGATCAGGTGGTTCGCGATGCGCTCGGACCGCACATCTACCAGATGTTCCTCGAGGCGAAGCGAGCGGAGTGGCGGAGCTACACGGCGCAGGTGAGCAACTGGGAGGTCCAGACCTACCTCGGCAAGTACTAGGCCGGGAGGTTCGGGGTCTGCTGCTCGACCTCGACGGAACGCTCTACACCGAAGCAGGACCCATACCCGGCGCCGTGGCTGCCATCGAGCAGCTGCGGCGCCGTGGCACATCCCTGCGCTTCGTCACCAATACGACACGCCGGGCCCGCAGCTTCATCGTGGACCGCATGCGTGGCTACGGCTTCGTGGTGGAGCCCCATGAGGTGTTCTCGGCGGTGATGGCCGGTCGCGCCCTCCTCGAGCGGGAGGGCATCCGAGTGGTCGCGCCGTTCGTGAGTTCCGAGGCGCTCGTGGACCTGGCTGGGTTGGAGCTGATTGGCGGCACCTCGGGGTCCGCCCTGCCGACGGGTGCGGCGCCCGAAGCGGTCTTGGTGGGCGACCTGGGAGAGCAGTGGACGCCCGCGCTACTGAACGAGGCGTTCCGCTATGTTATGGACGGCGCGCGGCTCATCGCGCTGCAGCGCGGTCGCTACTGGTTCGGGCCCGGGGGGGCCGAGCTGGATGCCGGAGCATGGGTAGCCGCGCTGGAGTACGCGACCGAGCAGGACGCAGTGGTCTGCGGCAAGCCGAACCCTGCGTTCTTCCGGGGAGCGGTGGCATCGCTGGGTCCGCCGTCCGATGACGGCGACGCCACTGTGGTCATGGTTGGTGACGATCTCCTGTCCGACATTCAGGGAGCACAGCGAATTGGCCTCGAGGGGTGGTTGGTGCGCACGGGGAAGTTCCGGGAGGATGTTCTGGTGTCGAGCGGCATTCGGCCGGATCACGTGATCGATTCGGTGGCCGATCTCGGATGCGAAGGCGGTTAGCGGTCGTGCGTCGCGCCGTTACCCTGGGTTGTGTGTTCCTCGCGCTCCCCGCTCTGGTCAGTGCCCAGGAGCGAACCGAGCCGAGCCCCCCCCTCATCGACACGATCATCATCGTCAGTTCCGCATCATGAACGCGCTGCACATCACCACGCGCCCCTCGGTCGTGCGACACGAGCTGCTGTTCAAGCAGGGCCAGCCCTACGATTCGGCCCGGGTCGCCGAGACGGAGCGCAACCTTCGGTCGCGAGGTCTGTTCCGCGAGGTCAGCATCGACTCCATGACCGTGGGTGACAGACTCCACATGCTGGTTGAGACGAACGACGGTTGGACCACCGAGTTAGTGCTCAATGCCAACTTCACCGGTGGCGAGTTCAACTGGGCATTGGGGGGCATCGAGCGGAACTTCCTCGGCACCGGCGCCCGGGTGGGAATCGTGTACCGCGACGAGCCCGACCGTACCGCGCTACGCCTGCTGGGAGGGATGGACCGCATTCGGGGTACCCGCACTGGCGTCAGCGGGTTCTATGACAATCTGAGCGACGGAAGCTTCGGCGGGTGGTACGGCGGGGTGCCGTATCGGTCGTTCGGTGACCGTTGGGCCCTGGACCTACCCGGTGAGGCGGGCGATCAGCGCATCCTGCAGTTCCGGGACGGCGACTCCTCAGAGACCTATCGGCGCCGGCTCTTTTGGCAATTGGGGGCGCTGTCGTACGCCCCGGTCGCGGGACCGCGTGGCTTCGTGCGGCTCGGGGTATTGGGGCAGATCAAGCGTGAGGAGTACATGCTGTGGACCACGGACGCCTCCACGGTGCCCGACACTGTGATGGGTGCGGTGGGGGTGTTCGCGGAGGCCATGAAGCCTCGCTACATGGTAGTCACCCACTACAACGGGTTCGCGCGTGAGGAGGATGTGGACCTGAGCTCGCTGGCGGCGCTGAGCTTCTGGCTCGCGCCCGACGCCTGGGGATACGAGCGTTCCGGGGTGGCGCCGGGCTTCCGGCTACAGACGGGCGCCTCACTGGGGCGGCATTTCGCCAAGATCTCGGCCTGGGGCCACGGCCTGTTTACGTCTGCGGGACTCGACTCGGGACAGGTGCGGGCCACCGCTACGGTGGCGGCACGCTTCTTCCGCAGGCACAGCACGGTACTGCACGTGCAGGTCGGCGCGCTCAAGAACGTCGCACCGGGGTCGGAGTTCGACCTGGGCAGCGGGTTCGGACCGCGGGCGTTCGCGGCGCACGCCTTCACGGGCGAGCGCATGGCCTTCGGGATCCTCGAGCACCGCGCATACGTGATCGACCAGCTGTTCGGGATGTTGGGCCTTGGGTTCGCCGGGTTCCTCGACTACGGCGGGGCCTGGTTTGCGGATGAGCCGTCTCGACTCGGCGGCGATGTCGGGGTAGGGCTGCGGATCGGATCCACCAGATCCACCGACCAGATCCACCGGCGCAAACGTGGGACGGCTGGACCTGGCCTATCGCTTCGGAGAGGGGTTCGAGGGGAAACGCTGGGTGGTGAGCTTCGGGCAGCAGTTTCCGTTCTAGGACAGAATCTCGGCCGGGGTCTTACACCCCGGCCTCGTTCCCTCCCGGTCCGTATCCTCTGCCCGCTGCTCACACATCCTCTTCCCTACCACGCGACCCGCACCGCCGTCCCCGATGCGCTCACCATGAGCATGTTTCCTCCACCGCCCACCTGGATCGTCTCGTAGTCGAGGTCCACGCCGAGCACGGCGTTCGCGCCCAAGGCTTCGGCCTCTAGGGCCATCTCGTCGATCGCGGTGTCGCGCGCCTTGCGCAGCTCCTCCTCGTACGCGGCGGAGCGCCCGCCCACAATGTCACGGATGCCGGCGAAGAAGTCCTTGAAGATGTTCGCTCCGAGGATCGCCTCGCCGGTGACGATGCCCTGATATTCCGCGATCTCCGCGCCCTGGATGCTGTGTGTGGTCGTGATGAGCATTTGAGACCTCTGATGCTGGGTGAGCGTAGCGCGCGCTCCACCCCTCGGAGCAAGGGACCGTCCACACCGTATTCGCGCAACCGGTCCACGGCGCACCACTCGGTGCGGCTGTCGCCCCCGGTGGTCGTCGTGTCTGCAACCGTGAAGCAAAACATGAAATCGTGGTGCAGGTGTGCCGGCTCGGCCGGCGTCGCGGGGATCTCGTGCACGTCGATCCCCAACAGGCGCGGTACAGCGTCCAGGAAGACATCGAGACCCGTCTCCTCTCGCACCTCACGGCGTGCCGCGGCAGCGAGGGTAACGTCACGGGGCTCGATATGTCCACCGGGTTGGAGCCACCGCTCCAGCCGTTCGTGGTAGACCAGCAGCACGCGATCCAGCTCCGGGGTGAACACGACCGCGCTCGCGGTCACGTGGCCCGGATCGTAATGCTCGCGGTCGAACGCCGCCGCCCCGCTGAGCAGGCGCATCATGCGCTCGACGCTCTCCATCGCGCGCTCGTCCCCTTCCGGGTCAAACGTCTGCAGCAAGGCGGTTGCCTCGGCGGTGGACATGTTCACAGCAGGCTCCCCTGCGGGCCGTCCGCCGGCGCCGTCCCATTTCCCGAGAGCTCAGCCGGCCGGACGCACTCGGGCCCTTCGTTGTCCGGGCTGTTCACGTATCGACTCACCGCGTAGTAGCTCATCTGCTGCGTGGGGTAGGGTCTCAACAGCTTGGAGAGATCGGCAGTGTTCGTTGGCTCGGGGGCGAGCCAAGAGTCGTACTCCTCCGGTGCGAGGATCACGGGCATGCGGTTGTGGACTTGCCGCAGCAGCTCGTTGGGCTCGGTGGTGATGATGGTGAACGTCTCGCGCGGCTCACCGGCAGGGTCCCGCCAGCTGTCCCACAGCCCAGCGAAGGCGAACAGCCTCCCACCCAGGACGCGCACGTAGTACGGCTGCTTCCCGTGCTTGGTCTTGGCCCACTCGTAGAAGCCGTCGGCCGGGACCAGGCAGCGCCGCTCACGGAACGAGTCGCGGAAGGCGGGCTTGTCGGCCACGGACTCCGCTCGGGCGTTGATCATGCGGTTCCCGATGGCGGGATCCTTGGCCCAATGCGGGATGAGGCCCCAGCGCAGCAGATCAAGGGACCGCTCGGTAGCTTCGCTGGGCTGGCGCACCACCGCCACCTCCTGCGTCGGCGCCACGTTGTAGCGCGGCGGGGGGAGGCTCAGGAGCTTGAAGACCTCGCGGTCGAGCTCCGCGATCTGGGCTTGGGAGAAGCGGCCGCACATGACATCTCCAAGCTACTTGCCACGTTGCCGCCGCGCCTCCCGCGTGCCAGATTCGACCGGGTTTACCCCCGGAGGCACTCATGCGTGCCCATGCAGTCCTTCTCGCAGGCCTCCTGGTGCTCGTCAATCCCGAGTTGGCAGCCCAGGATACCGTGCGCTTCACCCCAACGGTCTCCCAGCCGACCTTCGCGGTGCGGGAGCCGGTGTTGCGTGTCCGGCCGGGCACCGTGCTGATCTCGAGCACCAACTTCGGTGCCTACTACACGGAGGAAGGTGGTGCCTTCCCCGGCGAGGTGGGACCGATCTACGTGGAGGGAGCGACCACCGGCGACGTGCTGGTGGTGAAGATCGTCAGGCTCCAGCTGAACCATGACATCGCGGCCTCCCGCATCTACTCCACGTTCGGGGGGCTCGCCACCGACAACCGCGTTCGGCTGCTCAACGACCCCATCCCTGAGCGGCGCTACGTGTGGCACCTCGACCGCGATCGCATGGTGGCCACGACGGAGCTGCCGGACAGCCGCGTTGGCCAGATCGAGATCGAGCTCCAGCCGATGCTGGGACGAATCGCGGTGGCCCCTCGGGGGCAGGAGGCATTCAGCGGACTCTGGCCGGGAGACTTCGGTGGCAACATGGACGCCCCGGAGGTTCGGGAGGGCACGACGGTTTACCTGCCGATCTTCCACGAAGGGGCGTACCTCTACTTCGGCGACGTGCATGCACGGCAGGGACACGGAGAAGTGTCCGGTACCGGTCTCGAGACCTCCGCGGACGTCGTGCTGGTAATCGACGTCATCAAGGGTGAGACCATCGACTGGCCTCGGTTGGAGGACGACGAGTACATCATGGTGGCCGGCAGTGGTCGGCCGCTGATCGATGCCTTCCGGCTGGCGCACGTGGAGTTGGTCGAGTGGCTCCAGGAGCACGGGTTCGGGCGGTGGGACGCCTACCAGCTGGTGAGCCAGCTCGGCGAGAGCACGGTGGCCAATATTGTGGACCCGGCTTACACCGTGGTGGCCAAGTTTCCCAAGCGGTACCTGCCCGAGGTGACGCCACAGTGACGGTCGGCCGCTACGTTAAGCCGCTCTCATGGGGCGAGAGCGCGCACGGGAGCAGGGATCCGTGAGCGACTTCCCGGAGGTCCGCGTCGTCTATCCCGCCTGGGTCGGCGACGTCGTCGACTGGGATCGCTCCTACGAGACGGTAGAAGATCGCATGCGCCTCGCGATCGGACTCTCCCGGGAGAACGTCGAGCGGGAAACGGGCGGGCCCTTCGGCGCGGCCGTGTTCGAGCGGAGCAGCGGGAGACTCGTGTCGGTCGGAGTGAATCTGGTCGTTTCGTATCGCAATTCGACGCTGCACGCCGAGATGGTCGCAATGATGATGGCGCAGTCGCAAGTGGGGTCGTACTCGCTTCGCGCAAAGGGTCTGCCGGTGCATGACATGGCGGCGTCGTGCGACCCATGCGCGATGTGCCTCGGCGCGTTGCTGTGGAGTGGTGTGAGTCGGATGTTCTGCGGGGCCCGACGTGAGGACGCTTACATACTCGAATTCGACGAAGGGCCAGTGTTTCCGGAATCATACAGGTACTTGGAGAACCGCGGAATTGAGATCCAGCGCGGTGTCCTCCGTGAGGAGGCGCTAGCGGTGCTCGGACTCTACCGGGATCGGGGTGGCGAGATCTACAATGGCTAGCGGCACCACTCCGGCGCAGCCCCGCGCCCGCTCGGGCGATTCCACCGGCAAGGGCGGCAGCCCCGCTTCCCATCGTACCGACCCGCGCGCGCTTCTGGCGGAGCTGCGCGCCCGCATTGACCACGAAGCCATTGGGCGTGAGCGGGCCGAGGAGGCGCTGCGACAGCTCGAGAAGGCGCTCGAAACGATGCAGCTCGGTGTCACGGTGACCGACACCGGGGGCAAGATCGTCTACACCAACCCCGCCGACGCTGAGATGCACGGCTACACGGTCGAGGAGCTGATTGGTCAGGATGTCGGCATCTTCACCGTCCCCGAAGAGCGTCACCGCCTCTCCAGACCGGAGCTCAAGGGCCTCTCCAGCTGGCAGCGGGACAGCATCAACCTCCGCAAGGACGGCAGCCGCTTCCCCGTGCGTCTGCTCTCCGACGTCGTGCGTGACGCGAACGGCGATCCCCTTGGCGTGGTGACCACCTGTGAGGACATCACCGAGCGCAAGGAGGCGGAGGGCGTCCTCAAGCAAGCATATGACGAGCTCGACAAGCGCGTACTGGAGCGCACCACCGAGCTCTCGGAGGCGAACATCCGGCTGCGCCGGGAGATGGCCGAGCGGCAGCGTAGCCAGGAGGAGCGGCTGGAACTGGAGTCGCAGCTGCGCCAGGCCCAGAAGATGGAGGCACTGGGGCGGCTCACTGGCGGCATTGCCCACGATTTCAACAACCTGCTCACCGTCATGCTCGCGAATGCGGAGCTGGTGGGCCACTCGCTGCCGCCCGAGTACCAGCACCTGCTGGAAGAGCTAGATCAGCTCCAGAGCGCCGGCCGCAAGGCGCGCGACCTCGTGAAGAAACTCCTGGGATTCGCGCGGCAGGAGGAGTTGAGCATCAAGTCGGTGGACTTGTCCAAGATCATCACCGATCTCGAGCGGGTGCTGCGTCGTCTGATTCCGGAGACCATAGCCATCGAGCTCGAGGTGGCCTCGTCGTGCGACCGTGTGCTCGCAGACCCGATGGCTGTGGAACAGATCGTGATCAACCTGGCGACCAACGCGCGCGATGCGATGCCCAACGGCGGCATCCTATGCATCGAGCTGGAGCGGGTCGAGGTGGATGCGACCTTCGCCCTGTCGCGTCCAGGATCGGCGCCCGGCGAGTACTGCTGCGTGCGGGTGTGCGATACCGGAGTGGGCATGGACGAGGAAGTCGCGCAGCGGGTGTTCGAGCCGTTCTTCACGACCAAACCTCCCGATGGCGGTACGGGGTTGGGGATGTCGATGATCTACGGCCTCATGAATCAGCAGGGTGGCTTCGTGGATCTGGAGAGCGAGAAGGGGAAGGGCACGGTCGTGAAGCTGTTCTTCCCCTACGCGCGGAGCAGCGCGCCCGGCGCCGCGGCAGTGGAGCTGCGGGAGGAAGAGCTGCCCCGCGGCAGCGAGACGATTCTGCTGGTCGAGGACGAGCAGCGCCTGCGCATCACCGGTAAGCGTATCCTGGAGCGGTTTGGCTACACGGTGCTCGCGGCCTCGGACGGCCTCGAGGCGCTGGAGTTGATGGACGCCGCCGACTGTGCGGTGGACATCGTGGTGTCCGACATTGTGATGCCGAATATGAACGGCTACGAGCTGCGCGACGCACTGCGGCTCACCGGCAGCAAGTCGAAGTTCCTGTTCACCACGGGCTACGCGGGCGCCGAGGCGCACGAGCGCATGGAGCACGAGTTCGACGCGCCGCTGCTCCCCAAGCCCTGGACTCTCACCGAGTTGGTGCGAGGTGTGCGGGCCGTGTTGGACGAGCCGGCCTGACCATGCCTCTGCGCGGGGAGCGGTGGCTTGAGAAACCCCCCGCCCGGTGCGACTTTTCACTTCCAAGCCGGCGCCGTAGCCAAGTGGTAAGGCAGAGGTCTGCAAAACCTCTATTCGGCGGTTCGAGTCCGCCCGGCGCCTCTGGCGCAAGGCCCTGCAAGACAGGGCCTTGTCGTTGTCTGGGGCTGATCTGGAGAGCGGAATCTCGGCCCATGGGGAGGTCGATGGGATGGTCCCGGGAGGTCGGGGCGAGGTGGCGGGGCGAGACCGTACGGCGGCCAGGGTCTCGAGCTGGCCTGGCAGGCCTAAGTCAAGCTCCCAGGTGAGCCCGGCCTTCGGGGAATGATTCCGCTCATACGAAGCAAAAGCCCCGACGAAGTCGGGGCTTTTGGCGAGGATGGTGACGGTCGAGCCCTAGTTGAACAGCCACCTTAATCCAAACTGAATCTGCCAGCGCGACAGGATACCAGGATCGTCGATGAATGTGCTGGCCGGTCCCGTGAAGTCAAACACGGGTGCACCACTGGGTTCGAATCTCACCAAGCTCAACGGTGATGTGGCGGCCGAACTTGCAGACTTCCGCACGCCCCAACTTGAGTTGAGCAAGTTGGCCACATTGAGAATGTCGAAGCTAAACTGGAAGGTATGTCTCTGCCCTCCGGCTTGGATTGCCAGGTCCTGGAGTATTCTCAAATCGATGTTGCCGAACCAGGGATTCACGGCACCGAATCTCTCGGCAATCTGACCCCGGTGCGAGCTCAAGTACGGGTCCTGCTGGATGAAAGCCTCGAACGCCTGGGCGTCCGCAGGGTCGTCAAACAGTATCTGGCCCGCATCCGTAGCATCTGTCGGAATGTAGATGAGGTCGTTTGCCGACACGCCGTCCCCGTTGACATCGCCAGAGTAGGTGAACGAATACCTATTCCCACCCTGTCCGGCGAACCTATTCCCTTCGGCCCACTCGAAGAACAGGCCCACCATGGTCGTCACGTTCCGTGACCAGCGATGCCGGTAGTGGGCTCCTCCCACAATGCGATGCCGGAGGCCGAATTCGGAAGGGGCGAGGTTGGGATTATTGGGGTCGCCCTGAATCGGGTTCTCCTGGAACAAGACGCTGGCGATTTCGGTGGATTTCAGCAGACTCTTTGCCTCTGAGTAAGTATATCCTACGATGGCATTGAGTCCGAAATCGAACCGCTTCCGCAGCTGAGCCGTCAAACTGTAACTGTGTCCATCGCTCCTGTTATCGATGACGTAGATACCCGCGCCACCGTCGGGATTCAGTTCGTTGTTACCCGCCCCGCCGTAGAATGGCCTGCCATCAGGGGCTGGAAGAGTGCCAACCGGAGCGACGAGGTCAGCATTCCTCATGTAGATGGCATTAAGATCTTTGTCATAGATGAACTCAAACGTGCCCGTCATGTCCCACGGCAGTCTCTGGTCGATTGCCACGTTAGTGGTCCAGACCTGTGGCCACTTGAAGTCGGAGACCATGGCATTCAGGTCAAATGACTGCTGCAGGATCGTATTCTCACCGGTCTGGATCTGCTGACCAGTGGTATTGAAGGGGCCCCAGAGGTTGCTATTTGCCCCAGGGTTCGAGATCACGTTGCCGACCCAGACGAATGGCAGACGGCCGGTGAAGATGCCCGTCCCGCCTCGCACCTGGGTCGACCGGGTGCCCGTGACGTCCCAGTTGAACCCGAAACGGGCCGACCACAACGGCTTGGCACCTGGCAGGCTGCTCTGATCGACGGTTTCAGGGTTGCCGTTCTCGTCTAACGCAGTCAGCGCCCGCGAGTCGGGATTGTCCACCGGCTCGGTGAAGTACAGGGGGATGTCAACACGTGCTCCCAATGTCACGTTGAACCTCTCCGTCAGCGGCACTTCATCCTGCAGATAGAACGCCAGCTGACCCACATCGATGAGCTCACCCTTGAAAGGCCCCGATCCGACGTATGTGTTGAAGTCAACGAAATCCGGGCTGCTTGGATCCGCGGCAGTGAAGAAGTCGTTCAAGGACGAGAACGTCGTGCCGATACTTACGGGTGGAGCGGGGAGGAAGAACACGCCATGGCGGAAGATGTTGAAGGAATTGTAGAACCCGAAGGCTTCGAAATTGGCGCCCACGGTCAGTACATGCTTGCCGGCAAACAAGCTAAAGTTGTTGGTGAACTGCCACACATCCTGATCCAAGATATTGTGGATCGAGAACGGCTCATGCCCGACCGTTGTATACGTCACGCCAGCTTCCGCAATCTCAATTGTGGGAAAATCGGCGCTGAACGGGACTCGAAAATCACGGAATCGATTGTAGCTAGCGAAGAAACGGTTGGCGAATTTGCTGGAGCGGCTGTTGAGTTCCAGAGCGAAAGAGTGCAGCTCGTTGTTGATCTGATATCCTGAATTCTGGAACGGTAGGCTGCTCTCGTTGGGCCCACGGCCCGAGCCAAAAGCACTCAGCACGAATGGGTGTGGCGGGAGATCACGCCTGGCGTCCAGGAAATTGTATCTGAACATCAGGTTGTTGCTCTCATTGATGTTCCAATCCAGCTTCACGAGCAGTTTGTCGTTGTCCGTCTCATGAATGAAGCCCTGGTACGGACCTGTGTCGTAGCCGTATACCCGGCTCATCACTGATCGTATCGAGTCCATCATGGCTACGTTGGCACGGGACTCACCGAACGCCGGTGTGCCCGACTGGGTCGCCGCGAAGTTTGTGCCGGGAACGTCGGTGCGTTCGAGCTCACCGCTGATAAAGAAGAACAGCTTGTCGCGTGCGATGGGTCCACTGAAGGTGAAGCCTGATTGGTTGAAGAGCAGGTCCGGATTGGCAATGACTTGCTGACCACTGACAGTGTTGCCAACCAAGCTCTGGTTTCGAAGGTAGCTGTACGCCGACGCCTTGAATTGATTGGTGCCGCTCTTGGTCACAATGTTGATATTGGCACCTGTGAAGCCACCTTGCCGAACGTCAAAAGGAGCAACCGATACCTGGACCTGTTCCATGGCATCAAAGGGAATTGGCTCGGCAGCGGTCTGGCCGCCCACGGCGGGGTCATCTAGACCAAACGAGTTGTTGAAATAGGAGCCATCCAGAGAGATGTTGTTGTACAACCAGTTCCTTCCGCCATAACTGAAATTCCCGTCACCTCGCGGGTCTAATCTCATCAAGTCTCTGATACTGCGCTTGACGGAGGGAAGCCGGATGATCTCGGCGGGACCCAGGAACGTCGCGGCACCGGTTCTGTCCGCATTCATGATTTCATCAAGATCGCCTGCGGCTCGAGCGCAAAATCGAGCCGGAACGTCTGAGCCAGAGTGAGATAGACCTCTAGCACTTCCCCCCGTTCGTATCCAATGAACGTGACGGCCACCGTGTATGGGCCGCCGATTCTCATGTTGGGGATGTCGTAACTCCCTCCTGTGCGGACGATCGCGCGGTATTGGGTGCCGCTTGGTTGATGAACGGCAATGACACTGGCGTCGGGGAGCGGGTTTTACCGTTGACGTCGGTGACGACACCGTTGATCGCGGCGGTCGTTACTCCCTGCGCGAGGAGGTCTCCCGGCATAGACACGACGACGCCGAACAGCAACACCAGGGTGGGTGAAAAGAACTGAAGGGTCGATCTCATGCTGCCCTCCTTTGGGAGGTCGCACGTGCAGTGGGTCAAGTCCGACGCGTGAGGTCGGACTCGGGGTGGAGTGAAGCCCCAGAGGTAGGGTGTTTGTCTGATCGGAACCGCGGACGGCTGAGGATCATGGCGCCATCTCGGGCAAAGGGACAACGGATTATGCTATCACCGAATTCAGATGACGGCAAGAGCTGCCCGGGCGGCGGAGTCGGGGCCGAGTCAGGCGCGCGGGTGGGCGGCCGCGCGGTCCCGGCCAGAGCGCCGCGAGCGGTTGCCACGAGGCCGGCCACACAGGATCGCGCTTCGGATACGAGCCAACCTGGCGCTCGGTTTGCACGCGTGCAAGGGGCCGCCAACCACGCTATCTTGGACGCCCAGCCACCGTATTGTGTCAACTTCTATCCGCGTAATGGACGCAAGATGAAGGTCACCGCGGTCATTTGGGATTTCGACGGCACGTTGGCGGATACCCGGGCCCGCAACCTCAACGTGACCCGGAGAATCGTCACGCAGCTGACCGGGCGTCCCGCACGTGCATTTCCAGCCTTGCGATCTCTGGAAAGCTACGATCTGGCACTCAGGCAATCGATCAACTGGAGGGACCTCTACATCGCGGAGCTGAGACTGACCGAAAGCCAGACAGACACGGCAGGGTCGCTGTGGACCGAATGCCAAACGAGCGACGACACGCCGATCACCTTCTACGATGGGATCGACGATGTGCTTGCCGCGCTGGCACACCTGTCTCATGGCATCGTGTCCCAGAATTCCCAGCGTCAGATCGAGGTGGTCCTCCGCAGCCGTGAGCTGGAGCGACACTTCGAATTCATCGTTGGCCACGAGGAAGTGGAGATCCGGAGGCAAAAGCCAGAGCCGGATGGTCTCCTCGCGTGCGTCGACCGGCTGACTGGGCTGGCGCCCGGATGCGTGTTCTACGTGGGCGACCACCATACCGACATACGCTGCGCCTCGAACGCGAACGCTTTATTGTGGAAGGACGGTGCCGGCGTTCGGGTGCTCAGCATCGGGGCGCTGTACGGATCGCACCATGATGATTCGGCGTGGGACGTGCAGCCGGATTACCGCGC
>JBDGXT010000374.1:0-2791 GCA_039584455.1 Gemmatimonadota bacterium | reverse complement strand
GTGGTTCTTGCCGAACTGGCCGGTCCGATACCCGTGGTTCTTGAGCAGCTCCGCGATGCCCACGTCCTCGGGCTGATGGCCCAACGTGGCACCGGGCATGCCGACCTTGGTCAGTCCCGTGCGGACCGGGCTCTGGCCTGTCACAAACGCGGCTCTGCCCGCCGTGCAGCTTTGCTGTCCGTAGAAGTCGGTGAACAGCATCCCCTCGCGGGCGATGCGGTCGATATTGGGCGTCTGGTACGCCATCATGCCCATGTTGTAGGCGCTGATGTTGAACCAGCCGATGTCGTCGCCCCAGATGACCAGGATGTTGGGGCGGTCCTGAGCGGCGGCCGGTGCGGCGGCCGTTAGCACGAGCGCTGCTGCGGCGACTGCGGACACGACGGCAGATAGGGTGAAGCTCTTCAATCGCACGGTGATGTCTCCTGTATGGAACTGGTGTGGGATGAGATCGACGGCATTTAGGTCGCGTACACTAGCTGTCAGACGTTGCTCCTGCACCGTTCACCTGCTCTCGAACGGGTAGATGACACTCCAATCGCGCTGCATGTCCACCACGGTCCAGCCGCGGTCGCGTGCCTCGCCCAGCGCCGCGTCGAGTCGGCCGACCGGCGACTCACGGTCGTAGGCCCATTCCCGTTCGGCGTCCGTGTGATGCACCAGGCCCAGGAAGCGTGCGCCGGTCCCGGCCGCGGTCCACTGAAGCATCTGGAGGTCGCCGTCGGAGTTGCCGAACGCGAGGATCGGTCGGCGGCCGATGAACTTGTGGATGCCGACCGGCTTGCCTGCCTTGTCGTCTATGAAGTCCAGTTCGGGGAGGCGGACCAAGATCGGTCCGTCCGCACGCATCTCAAACGCCGTCTCGATGCTCGAGCCGATGACCCGCTCGGGTGGAATCCCGTACACGCGCTCGGTCCACGGGCGCATGAACTCGATCCCGCCGCCCGAGACGATGTAGGTCTTGAAGTCGTTCGCGCGCAGATAGGCGAGCAGCTCGAGCATCGGCTGGAAGACCATCTCGCTGTAGAGACGGCCGGTCTGCGGGTGTCGGGCGGTCCCGATCCAGTCGGATACAGTGCGCTCGAACTCCGCGGTCGTCATCCCCGCGTGGGTCGCCATCACGATCTCCAGCAGCGCGTGCTCGCCTCCGGCGAACACGCCGCCCAGGTTGCCTTCCAGCGCGGCCTTGTACGGCTGTGTGGTGGTCCACTCCGGATGCTGGGGCGCCAGGGATGTCAGACGGTCGAGAGCAAAGGCGAGCTGAAAGTAGAACGGCTGCTCCGACCAGAGCGTCCCATCGTTGTCGAATACCGCAACGCGCTCGGCCGGTGGAACGTAGTCCGCGCCGCCCGGCGTGGTGACGCGCTGGACGAAGTCGAGTATGGCGCGCCTTGCCGGTCCGTCGTTCCAGGACGGCAGCGGGTCGGCGCCGTCCGCCCCCGCCGCGCAACCGACGCACGCCGTGGCGACCGCGGCGAAGAGGTGTCGGGTGAGTCCTCTCTCCACGCTTCGTAGCTCCTGATGCGGTGTCGGAACGAGGTGGCAAACTCGCCAGGGGTACCACAGGTTGTCAATCTCGGGTTTCGCACTCCGAGGCGGACCGTCGGCGACGCAGGACGGTGCGGCCCTGGGCGTGCATTCCGGTATGCCGTAGACCGGTCACCACGGTATCTTTCCATCCCCATGAGCACCGACCGAAACGAGCCTGCCGCCGGCGAGCAGCCGCCCGCCGGGCCCAGGCCCCCGGCCGATCTCAACCCCCGCCGCGAGCCGGCTCTCGATTTCCGACTACGATGCGGTGGGCTTCATGTCGGGCCTTGAGGTCCACCAGCAGCTCCGCACCACCTCCAAGCTGTTCTGTCGCTGCCCGGCCGGTCGCAGGGTGCAAGTGTACCACGCGGAGGTGCTGCGCCACATGCGCCCCACCCTGAGCGAGCTGGGCGAGTACGACGGCACCGCGCTCATGGAGTTCAAGACCAAGAAAGAGATCGTGTACCGGCTGGAGCGGGGCACGGTGTGCACCTACGAGATGGACGACACGCCGCCCTTCGAGATCGACGAGCAGGCGGTGCGCGGTGCTATCGAGATCGCGCAGCTCTGCAACCTGAACCTGGTGTCCGAGCTGCACGTGATGCGCAAGCAGTACCTCGACGGCTCGATCCCCACCGGCTTCCAGCGCACGGCCATGGTTGGCCTCACCGGCACCGTGCCGTTCCGGGTGCAGGAGCTGGGCGTGGACCGCGAGCTGCGCATCCGCCAACTCTCGCTGGAGGAGGATTCCTGCCGCGAGGTGACCGACGTCGGGCACCGCATCACGTTCAAGACCGACCGCCTGGGGATGCCGCTCACCGAGACCGTGACAGAGCCCGACCTGCTGACGCCCTGGGAGCTGCAGGCGGGTGGCTGGCTGCTGGCGGCGATTGCGCGGGCGACGGGCAAGGTGCGGCGCGGCCCCGGGGCCGCGCGGCAGGACGTCAACGTCTCGGTGGCCGGCGGGCGCCGTGTGGAGATCAAAGGGGTGCACAATCACAAGCACCTGCCGCTGCTGGTCCACATCGAGGCGTTTCGCCAGCTCAACCTGCTCCGGGTGAAGGCCGAGTTGGTACGGCGCGACGTGGGTGACGAGATGCTTGCGCTCCCAGATGCGGGCCTTCCGTGGGAGGTGAGCGACCAGGTCGTGGACGCTGGCGCGGCGCTGGCCCACTCCGACTTCCAGCCGATCCGCGACGCGCTGGACCGCGGGGAGACGATCGCGGCCGTGCGGCTGCCGGGCTTCGAAGGACTGCTCACC
>JBDGXT010000087.1:0-8414 GCA_039584455.1 Gemmatimonadota bacterium | reverse complement strand
AGTACTGCTCCAGCCCGCGGGACGCCTTGCGCCGGGCACGGAACCCGACCGTGATGGCGTACGCGATGAAGGCGAGGAGAATGCCGAGGTCGAGCATGCGCGTCGCGGTCTCCGTCAGAGGGCTGATGCATAGCCCGGTGGCAACACAAAGGCAAATTGGGCGCGTGCTGCAACCGTCTCGCGAGGGTCCCCGTTTACCAATTACGAACCAGGATATGACGCGGCCTGCCCGCGGGTGCCGAGGCGCCCCGCCCGGGTGTTGGCCGATGAACACCAGGAGGGGTCGTGCAGAGAGTGCTTTCAGTGGTTGTGGTGTGCGGCCTGGCGTTTGCCGGAGTCGCGCAGGCACAGACGGCGGCGGACTCGGCGGGGATCCGCGGGGCCGCGCTGGACTACATCGAGGGGTGGTACGAGGGCAATAGTGAGCGGATGGATCGGGCCGTGCATCCCGAGCTGGCCAAGCGGATCGTGATGGTGAATCCCGAGGCCGGCGAGAGCATGCTGCGGAACATGACGGCCGAGGAGCTGGTCGGCGCGACGGCCGCCGCGTACGGGAAGCAGACCCCGGCGGACCAGCAGCGCACCGACGTGCGTATCCTCGACATCTATGGGAGCGTAGCCAGCGTGCGGGTGGACGCGCACGACTGGATCGACTACCTCCACATCGCCCGGTGGAACGATCGCTGGGTGATCGTGAACGTGCTGTGGGAGCTCACCCCGGAGGCGAAGCGGCGCATGGCGGCCGGGGGCGGCTGAGCGGCCGACGGCCCACCCCGGCTCGGCCGGCGCGGCGCCATTCGGTTAGCTTCGAAGTAGGTCGAAGCGATCGGGGTGGGGACGATGAAGCGGCAGGGCACGCTGCTGTTGAACCGGGGCGACATCACGTCGCTGCTGGATCTCCAGGATTACCTCCGGGTCGTCGAGGACGCCTTCCGGCTCTACGCTGAAGGGCGGACGCTCGAGACCGGCCTGCTCCACGTGGACGCCGTCAATGGCGAGTTCCACATCAAGGCCGGCGGCTTGAAGGGCGAGCGCACGTACTTCGCCCTCAAGGTGAACGGGGGGTTCTTCAAGAACCGGGCCCGGTTTGGTCTGCCGAACATCCAGGGCACGATCATCCTGTGTGACGGGGAGAACGGTTACCCGCTCGCGCTGATGGACTCCACGGCGATCACGCTGGGCCGCACGGGTGCCACCACGGGACTGGCCGCACGACTCCTGGCACGGCCGGGGGCCGCCGTTGCCGCCGTCTGCGGGTGCGGAACGCAGGGGCGGATTCAGCTGCGGGCGGTGGCCCACGTGCTGCCGATCCGCGAGGCCTACGCGTGGGACATGGAGCAGGAGGTGGCCGCGCGGTTTGCGGCCGACATGGGCGAGGAGCTCTCGATCGACGTGCGGGTGGCGGCCGCACCATGCCCTCGAGCGGAACCTGATGACGCGCGAGGACGTCCATGCGGAGCTGGGCGAGATCGTGGCCGGCCGCAAGCCCGGCCGCAGCTCCGACGAGGAGATCGTGGTGTTCGACGCCACGGGCACGGGGCTGCAGGATGCGGCGGGCGCCGCCGCGGCGTACGAGAGGGCGCAGGCGAATGGGGTAGGGACCTACTTCGACTTCTTCTCATGACCGCGTTGCCGTCGTGATCAACAAACGAACCTGGCTGTTGACGCTCTGCGTGCTCGCCGCACTCCAGGGCTGTACCGAGTCTCCCGCCAGCCCCTATGAAGGGGAGGGGGTGCTGGGCGAGTGGGTGCGCTCGGGAAGTTACGAGCGGACCTACGTGTTGCAGCTCCCGTCCCAGTACCACCCGTTGGGGCGCTGGCCGCTCCTCATCGCGTTCCACGGTGCCGGCGATACCGGGGAGGGGTTTCGGCAGCTCGTCGGGCTCGACAGCGTCGCGGCCCGGGCTGGGGTCATCGCGGTGTTCCCCGACGCGGTCGGCGGCATCTGGGGCGACGCGGGCGTCGTGAACGACGTCCAATTCGTGCGCACGCTGATCTGGCACCTGCGCCAGCATCTCAGGATCGACGAGCACCGCATCTACGTGACCGGCTTCTCGCGTGGCGCGATATTCACGCACACCCTGGGGTGCGAGCTGGCCGACGAGTTGGCCGGCGCCGCCAGTGTGGGTGCGTCCATGTACCTGACGATGAGCATTCTCTGCCGGCCGGCGGGGGAGCTCCCCTTCCTGTTCATCCACGGCACCGAGGACGCGTACTTCCCGTATGAGGGTGCGCTGGGCCAGTTGTCGATCGATTCGACCGCGAAGCTGTGGGCGGCCCACAATGGGTGTGTCGGTGCTCCGACGCTGGCGCTCCTGCCGGACACCGCCGACGACGGGACCACGGTCGAGACGGCGCGCTTCACCGAGTGCCGGCGGAGCAGCGAGGTGATGCTCCAGTTGGTGCGCGGGGGAGGACATACCTGGCCCGGGGCGTGGGGGCGCTTCCCCGAGTTTCTCGGGCCCACCAGCCGCGAGATCTCCGCCAACGAGGAGATCCTGGAGTTCCTGCTGCGGCATCGGCGGCCGTAGGAACGGCCCCGACAGCCGGGCCGAGCGACTACTCCAGCTGGCCCAGGCGCTCGCCCAGTTCGGCGGCGGACGCGAGCCGGTCCTCCGGCTTCCTGGCGAGTAGCTGGAGGATCAACGCCGAGAGGGGAGGTGGGATCTCGGCATTCACCTCGCGCGGTGCCGTCGGCTCCTCGCTGAGCATCATGGCGACGAGTGACATGGGTGACTTGGCCGCGAACGGCAGGCCTCCCGTGAGGCATTCGTACAGCACCACGCCCACCGCGTAGAGATCGCTGCGCTCGTCCACCGCCGACTCCGCAAGGAGCTGTTCCGGCGTCATGTAGGCCGGGGTGCCCACCGAGAGCCCGGTCTCGGTGATTCCCATCGTCGCCTCGCTCAGGCGCGCGATCCCGAAGTCCATCACCTTGAGTACGCCGTCGGCGTCGAGCAGGAGGTTGTGGGGCTTCACGTCGCGGTGGATGACGCCCTGCCCGTGCGCCACGTCGAGCGCCAGCGCGAGTTGGGAGGCGATGGCCAGCGTGGCCGACACCCCCAGCCGCCCGCGGCTGTCGATCAGGTGGCGCACCGTAATGCCCTCGACGTACTCCATCGTGAGGTAGTACACGCCGGACCACTCGCCGAAGTCGTGGGTGCGCACGACGTTGTTGTGTGTGATGCGGCGGGCCAGCCGGATCTCCGTCTTGAAGCGCTCGATGAGCGTGGGATCCACGACCAGCTCGGGCCGCAGCGTCTTGATGGCGATCTCTTCGTCCAGCTCCAGGTCGCGGGCGCGGTACACCGCCCCCATGGCACCCTGGCCGAGCGGGGCGATGACCTCGTACCGATCGGCGAAGCGCTCTCTGGTGGGGAGGTTGGCGTGGTCGAGCTGGCCTCCCGACTGGGCCGTCCCGTCGCGCGCCGACTCGATCTCGCGGCGCAGGTCTTCGACCTGGTTCCGCAGGCGGCCTTCGCGTGCCCGCACCTCGGTGGCCATGCGGTCGAATACGCGGGCCAGACGGCCGAGCTCGTCGTTGCGGCCCGTGGCATCGGCCAGCGCACCCGACGAGTACGACCCGGCCTCCACGGCGGACGCGGCGTCGATGACCGAGCGCACCTGCTCCAGGTACTCCATCTCGCGGTCCCTGAGCCGCTTCTTCTCGAGGCACGCCGTGATGCGCGCCCGCAACAGCACGGGGTCGAACGGCTTGGGCAGGTAGTCTTCCGCGCCGTGCTCGATGCAGCGCACCACGCTGGCGAGGTCGTCGAGGGCGGAGATCATGATCACCGGGATGTGACGCGTCTCCGGCGTTTGCTTCAGCTGCTCGAGCACCTGGTACCCGTCCATCTCGGGCATCATGACGTCGAGCAGGATCAGGTCGAACGATTCGTCCCGCACCCTCTCCAGGGCAACGCGGCCGTTCTCGGCGGACTCGACCGCGTGGCCCTGCCGCTTGAGGCGGCGCTCCAGCAGCACGCGGTTGTCCTCCACGTCGTCCACGATCAGGATGCAGGCCTGGTCGGCGTCGGCTGTCGCGTCGTCGGCGTCGCTCTCCGCCGCGGCTGGGGCCTCGGATGCGCCCGCGGCGTCCTGCGCCACGAGCTTCTCCGCCGCGCCCAGGATGCGGCGCAGGTCGGAGCTAAACTCCTCGTCCTTGCCGTCGGCGGCGAGCAACGGACTCAGTGCCCGCACGATGCGCTGCTGCGGCTCGGCCAGTGAGGTGTAGAGTGCCGCCACCGCGTTGCGGCTCACCGACACACCGCCCGAGCTGAGCGTGCCGTTGATGAGCGTGAGCACGTCGCGCGCGGCGACCAGCGTTTGCTCGAGTGCCGCCTTCCCGGCCTGGTCGCTGACGGGGGCGTCTTCCAGCAGCATCTCGGTGTAGCCGACGATGTGGTTGACCGGCGTGCGCAGCTCGTGCCGCAGCTCCGACACTGCCTCGGGCGAAAGGGGCGCGTCGCCCCGATCCGGTGCGTTCACCCCTGTGCCCCCAGTAGTGATTCCATCTTCGAGAGTAGCCGGGGCAGCTCGATGGGCTTGGTGTCGTAGTCGTCGCACCCGGCCTCGAGCGCCCGCTCCCGGTCGCCCGCCATGGCGTGCGCCGTGAGCGCAATGATCGGGACCTTCCGCGTCTCCGGCTCGGCGCGCAGCTGGCGGGTGGCTTCCCAGCCATCGATCTCGGGCAGGCTCATGTCCATCAGGATCAGATCGTAGCCGTCCGCCTTGGCCATCTCAACGCCCTCGCGCCCGTCGACCGCGATCGCCACCTCGAACCCCTTGCGCTCCAGTCGGCGCGACAGCATGTCGCGGTTCATTTCGTTGTCTTCGACCAACAGGATCTTTGGCATCACTCCCCCGTGCGCACTATTCCGCCGTCGCGCCGGCGGGCGACGGTGCCACCACTGCCGGCAGGCGTACGGTGAACATGGTTCCTTCCCCCGGCGCGCTCTGTACCGAGACGTCGCCGCCCATCATTTCGCAGAACCGTTGCGTAATGGCAAGTCCCAAGCCCGTGCCGCCGTACTTGCTCGTGGTCGACGCTTCGGCCTGGGAGAACGCTTCGAACAGGCGGTCCATCTGATCCGGCGTCATGCCGATGCCCGTGTCGCTGACGCTGAGCACGATCGCGTCGCCGTGGAACGGCTCCTCGTCCGTGCCACGCCGCGCATCGAGCGTGATGGTGCCCGCTTCGGTGAACTTGCAGGCGTTGGACAGCAGGTTCAGCAGCATCTGCCGCACCTTGGTGAGGTCGGCGCGCATGCGCCCCAGCCCCTCGACGCGGCGCACGTCCAGGCGGTTGGCGTTCTTGTCCACCAGGGGCCGGGCCGTGGTCACCACGTCGTCGAGCATCGTGCCGATGTCGAATTCCTCCAGGAACAGGTCCATCCGGCCCGCCTCGATCTTGGAGAGATCGAGCACGTTGTTGATCAGGGACAGCAGGTGGCGCCCGGCCGTGTTGATCTTCTCCAGGTCGGTGCCGAACTGGGTGTGGCCGAGGTCCGAGACCTCCTCCTGCAGCATCTCACTGTAACCGATGATCGCGTTGAGCGGTGTGCGCAGCTCGTGACTCATGCTCGCGAGGAACTGGCTCTTGGCGCTGTTGGCCGCCTCGGCCTCCTGTCGCGCGCTCAGCAGCTCGGTGATGTCGTGGTACAGACCCATCAATCCGACGCGCTCACCGTCCACGATCACCGGCACCCCCAATACCTCGACGTCCACCATCGTGCCGTCCTTGCGGCGCCGCCGGCCGATGCCGTGCACCGCGCGATCCAGGGCGTCGCGCGTGTACTGCTCCGCCTCGGTCCGGGTGGTCTCGGTCGTGATCAGCTCGTCGAGGTTGCGGCCGACTGCCTCGGCGCTGGAATACCCGAAGAGCCGCTCGAAGGCCGGGTTGCACGAGTAGATGTGATAGTCCCGGCCGAGCGTGACGATGGCGACGGGGCTGTTCTGCAGGACTTCCTCGAAGTACTGCTTCTGCCGCTGGGCAGCGGTGTAGAGGCGTGCGTTCTCGATCGCGATGGCCGCTTGGGGGGCGAACAGGTTGAGCAGCCGCAGGTCCTCCGGACCGAACACCCGCTCGGGATCGGAGTGCACCGTGGCGATGGCGCCCACCAGGCGCCGCCCGATCAGGAGGGGCGCCGCCATCACCGAGTGCACGGTCACGTCGGCGTACTTGGCCGAGCGTCCCAGCCACTCATGGTACGACGGGATGATGAGCGGCTCGTGTGTGCGCGCCACGCTGCCCATCGCGCCCTCTCCCAGCTTGAGCCGCGTGCCGGTGGACTCCTTACCGATGTTGTGGGAGGCTACGACCTGCAGCTCCTGTGACTCCTCTTCGTAAATCGCGACCTCGCCCCCCGTCACGCCGAGGAGGCTGACCGCGCGCCGCAGCACCGCCTGCAGCACGCGTGGCAGCTCCAACTCGGCCGAGAGGTCGGCCATCGTGTCGAGCAACGCCTTGTGCTCGTCGGCGCGCAGCCGCTCGGCCACGAGGAGCCGCGCCCGGCCCACCGCGATGCCGGCCTGGTTGGCGGCCGCGGTGAGGATCTCGAAGTCATCCTCGCCGAATGCATCGGGCTCCGCGCTCTCCACCACGAGCACGCCGATGGTCCGCCCGTCCACGCGCAGCGGCACGTCCAACTCGGATCCGGTGCTGAGGCTCGGCAGGTACTTGCTCTCGCGGGTGACGTCGGGGGTGTAGTGCAGCTTGCCGTCCATCAGCGCCTGCTCGCTGAGTCCCTCGCCGCGGTGCACGCGCCAGTCGGGCGGCACGTCGGGCCAGCCGACGCTGGCCTGGAGGACGCGGTCCCCCGTCTCCGAATCCAACAGGAAGACGCCGAGGAAGTTGTAGCCCAACGCCTCGTCCTGGAGCCCGGTCACGACCGACGAGTAGATCGCGTCCTCGTCGTGGGCCGCGGCGATCGCCGTGCTCAGCCTGAGCAGCGCCGCCTGACGCCGCGCGAGGGCTCCCCGGGAGTTCGTCAGCCTCTCGGCCGCGCCGGCGCGATCGCTCACGTCAGCTCCACGCCAGCCGGCGCCCGCCCGGCCACCAGGCCACGCAGGTGCGCCAGGAGCCGGTCGCGGTCCAGGCCGCGCTTCTCGACGATCCACTGGACCCCGCCATTCAGGCGTTGGCGTTCGGCTTCGGTGAGGTCCTTGCCGGTGATCACGACCACCGGCACCCCGCGGCAGCCCTCCCGCTCGCGGAACGCGGCCAGGAACTCGAACCCGTCCATCTCCGGCATCATCAGGTCCAGCAGCACCAGCTCCGGCCGCCGCTCGGCAACCCGGTCCAGGGCGACGCTCCCGTTCTCCGCTTCGGTCACGTGCCATCCCTGCTGCTCCAGAGCGCGCCGTAGCACGGTGCGCGTGGCGGCGTCGTCATCCACCACGAGCACCGTGGCCTCGGCACTCCCTCGGCGGTAGCGCGTCAGGACGGTGGCGAGCCGCTCCCGATCGATCGGCTTGGTGAGGTACTCCGATGCGCCGAGCGCGTACCCCAGGTTCTTGTCGTCCAGGATCGTCAGCATGACCACGGGGATGTCGCTGAGTGCCGGGTCCTCCTTCAGTGCCGAGAGCACCGTCCAGCCGTCCATGCCCGGCATGACGACGTCGAGCGTGATGACGTCGGGCCGCTCGTCGCGGGCCAGCCGGAGGCCGGTCTCTCCATCCGCGGCTTCGAGCACGCGGAAGCCCTCCTTGCCGAGGATCCGGGCCATCAGGGTCCGCGCGGTGGCGTCGTCGTCGATCACGAGGACCGATCCCGCACCGCCGTCCCCGCTGGGCTCAGTGGCCGCCGCATCGGCGGCCGTCGCGGACGCGACGCCCCCCGCCGCCTCGCTGATGACCGTGGGCAGCCGCGCGGTGAACGTGGTGCCTGACCCTGCCGCGCTCTCCACCGCGATGGTGCCGCCCATCATCTCGCAGAACCGCTTGCTGAGCGCGAGTCCCAGTCCGGTGCCGCCATACTTCGCCGCCGTGGACGCCTCGGCCTGGGCGAACGCCTCGAACAGCCGCTCCAGCTGCTCGGGGGTCATACCGATGCCGGTGTCGCGCACCGAGAACAGCACCCATTCGCCGGCACCGGTGTCGCCGTCCCGCGTGACCTCGAGCACGATGGTACCCTGCTCGGTGAACTTGGCTGCGTTGGACAGCAGGTTGAGCAGGACCTGGCGCACGCGTGTCACGTCGGAGTGCATGGTGCCCAAGGCGTCTCCGGCGTGCAGCTCCAGCGCGTTGCCGTTCTTCTCGACCAGGGGCCGCACCGTACTGGCCACATCGGCCACCACGGACGCGACATCGAACGTCTCCACGTAGAGCTGCATCTTGCCCGCCTCGATCTTCGACAGATCGAGCACGTCGTTGATCAGGCTCAGCAGGTGCTGGCCCGCCGCGTGGATCTTCTC
>JBDGXT010000086.1:0-7039 GCA_039584455.1 Gemmatimonadota bacterium | reverse complement strand
CGGCCGTACGCTGTGCAGCATGAGCCGCCCTTTCGGAGGGTGGTCGAGAGCCTATCCCGCCGGACGCCGGGAGGCAAGCCGCTTGCCAACATCCGCCGACCGGTCTTACTTAGGGGCGATGGCGGCGGACGAATCGGCCCGTCGCGCCACTCGTACCTACCTTCAATTCTATCCACAGGGAGGATAGGGGTGAACAAGACCGAGCTGATCGAAAGCCTCTCGTCGGGGACCGGACTGTCGAAGGCGGATGCGGGGCGCGCCGTGGAGGCGCTGTTTGGCGAAGACGGCCTCATCGCGAAGGAGCTACGTTCCGGCAGCAAGGTGCAGATCACCGGCTTCGGCTCGTTCGTGGCGCGGAAGCGGGCGGCTCGTGCGGGGCGCGATCCGCGCACCGGCGGCACCATCCAGATCGCGGCCGCGACGGTTCCGGCTTTCAAGGCGGGACAGGGACTCAAGGACGCGGTCAACAAGTAGCGCCCTACCGAGTGAGGAGTGACGCGGGCCGGGTCGCCGAGAAGGTGCCCGGCCCGGTTGCGTTGCAGGCCTTCCTTTACCTCTTATCTATCTTCGCCGTCACGGTACGGCCGCGCAGGGTCACCCCATCCAGCCCCTGCAACACCCGTGGCGCCACCTCGGCGCGCACTTCAACCACCGAGAAGTTCTCGCGCACGTCGACGCGTCCGATGGTGTCCTTGGGGATGCCTACGGCATTGAGCAGTGCGCCCACGACGTCGCCCGTGCGCAGCCGGTCGCGCCGGCCGGCGCTCACGTGAATGTGGGCCCAGGTTGGGATCTCGCTGGGGGTCACGCGGGCCGTTGCTTCAGCCTCGGGGGTCTGTAGCGCGGCGGCCGCCACCAGCGCCGGATCGTACTCGTCGAACAGGGGTGCCAGTGCGGCGAGGCCGTCCAGGAACTGCCCTCCCTCGATGCGGCCTCGCAGCTCGGCCCGCATCGCCCCGGCGCGGTCCCGGGCGCGGTCGGCTTCCGACGGAAGCCGCAGCACGTCGAGCGAGCCGGAGAGCCGCTCCAGGTAGGGGAGCTGCGCCGCCCGCGCGAGGACGATCACACCCTGGGCAACCCCCTGCAGGGCAGCGAGCGCCTCCGCCGTGGGAAGCTCCACCGCGATCGCCCACTCCACGGGCTCGTCCCCCGGATCGGAGGCGACCCGCACGGTCGGATCCTCGGCATACTCGGCCCAACGATGCGCGGCTGCCGGGGTCGGATCCCACACGAGGGCCGAGGCCGGGTTGAGCGTGTCCAGCGCGCCGCGTACCGCCCAGGCGAGGCGCTGTGGATCCACCAGGGCGTACCGCACCCGCCCCACCGGCTGCTCGGGGAGGCGGCCCGCCGGCACGACGGGCGCGCGCCGCGCGTGCCGCTCGAGGAAGTTGGCGAGCGGGGCGTCGTCCCCGGTGACCACGACGCGTTGTGCCCCGCCGCACTCGGCGAGCACGGTGTCGATCGCCTCACCGGCGCCCAGCGCGAGCTGCGCCTCCGGCCACAGCACGGCGACCCGTCGCAGTCCCTCCAGCTTGAGCAGCGCGCGGCTGAGGAGCTGGAAAGCGTCTGCGGGCGTGGCGACGAGCGTTCGCACCACTCCCGACCTCAGGAAGCGGCCGGCCCGGGCCAATCCGGAAACGGCGTGGACGGGTGTGAGCGTCTCGACGGTGGCAGCCAGCGAGGCCAGCTCCACCACCTCGGACGGATGGGGCGCGAGGAGCAGGGTGGCGAGACCGGGTTCCGGTGTCTCTTCGAGCCGCTGCAGCAACGGGAGGACTGCCCAGCCGGCGGGCGGGCACACATAGATCAGATTCTTCCCGCCGCCCAGGGCGGCGCGGGGGCCGGCGTCGAACGTCGGCGCAAAGGTCCAGGACACGGGATCCCTCGATTGTCAAAGAGACACAGGATGGTAGTTTGCGCTGGAGCGCGGGGCAAGCGCGTACTCTCTGCGGCCGGCGAGCCGCGTCGCCCACCGCGCCACGTCGAGACCCGATATGCGGAGATCTCATGGCCCGCTGGTGGACCCGATTCCAGTCCGGCGTCTACACGCGCGTGCACTGGATCAACGAGCTGTACGCCCGTGCCGCCAGCGGACGGACCGCCGAGATCCCCCTGCCGCGGTTGGCGCCGCCGCCGCGCCCCCTGTCCCGCGCTCGGGTGGGGATGGTCACGGCCGCCGGGTTGCATCTCGCGGACCAGCCCGCGTTCGATATGGACGACCCGGAGGGGGACGCCTCGTACCGCGTGATCCCCGGCGATGTGGACGTCTCGGCCCTCACCATCACGCACGACTACTACGACCACAGCGCTCCCGACCGCGACGTCAACTGCGTGTATCCCATCGAGCGGATGCGCGAGCTGGTTCAGGTCGGCGAGCTGGGCGCGGTGGCGCCGCGCCACGTCGGCATGATGGGCCATCTCTACGGAGCGCAGCGCGCGCGCCTGGTGCGCGAAGTGGCCGACGAGGTGGCGGGGATCTTCGAGCAGGACCAGGTGGACTTCGTGTTGGCCACCCCGGGGTGAGTGACGTGCCATCAGTCCGTGGGACTGGTCGCCCGCGCCGTGGAGGCCCGCGGTATCCCGACCGTGACGGTGAGCGTGGTGCGCAACATGACCGAGGCGCTGCCGGCCCCGCGCAACGTGCTGATCAAGTTCCGCCTGGGCCAGGTGTTCGGTGAGCCGGGCCACGTGGCACAGCAGCGCGCCGTGCTGCGCGCGTCGCTGGCGGCGCTCGAGGAGGTCACCGAATCGGGGGGCATGGTGGAGCTGCCGTACCGCTGGAAGCGAGAGGTCTATGAGGCCGGGTGAGCGGCGCGTTGACAGCGTGAGCAGGGGACCGGAGCTTGGCGCAGGGAGGCATGGAATGGTTGCCATTCGACTGACGCTGTTGCTGACGGGTGCCGTCGTGCTTGCCCCTGCCGCGTCGCTGGGCGCGCAGGGGCGGGAGTCGGCGCGGGAGCTGGGGGTCGTGGTCGGCGTGCTGCCGGCCGGGCCCCTCAACGCCATCACCGACGTAGAGGGGGTGCGCGTCGGGCAGGTGACCGTGACCGGCGGGGATTCCATCAATACCGGTGTGACGGCGGTCCTGCCGCCCGGCGGCAACGTGTTTCGGGAGAAGGTGCCCGCCGCCGTGGTGGTGGGGAACGGCCACGGCAAGCTGGTGGGGTTCACCCAGGTGCAGGAGCTGGGCGAGCTCGAGAGCCCGGTCGTACTGACCTGCACGCTGTGCGTGCCGCGCGCGGCGGATGCGGTGCTGACCTATCTCCTCGGTCTGCCGGGCAACGAGAACGTCCGCTCGGCCAACGCCGTGGTGGGCGAAACGAACGACGGTATGCTGAATCACATCCGGTTGCGGCCCATTACGGAGGACCATGTCCTGCGGGCAATTGAGACGGCGGCCACTGGGCCCGTGGAACAGGGGAGCGTTGGGGCCGGTCGCGGCACCAGGGCGTATGGATGGAAGGGCGGCATCGGGACGGCGAGTCGTCGGCTCCCGACGAACCTCGGTGGGTGGACCGTCGGCGTGTTGGTGCAGATGAACGTGGGGAGCGGAGTGTTCACCGTCGCCGGTGCCCCAGTGGGCAGGGAGCTGGGACGCTACTACCTCCGGCGGGAGATGGAGACGCCAGGCGCCGGAGCGGATGATTCCCCGGACGGCTCCATCATGATCGTGGTCGCGACCGATGCGCCGCTGGATCACCGCAACCTCCAGCGGCTGGGGCGGCGCGCGCTGTCCGGCCTGGCGCGCACCGGGGCCACGATGACCAACGGGTCCGGGGATTACGTGATCGCCTTCAGTACCGTGACGGTCGCAGAGCTCGGGACCGTGGGAGTGGTCGCCAACAGCGAGGTGAGCCCGCTGTTCCAGGCGGTGGCGGAGGCGACCGAGGAAGCGATCTACAACTCGCTGTTCTTTGCCACGACCGTGGCGGGACATCGCGGGACGGCTGAGGCGTTGCCCCTGGAAGCGACGGTCGAGATCCTGCGGCGTTACGGAGTCGTGCGCTGATGGCATTCAAGCGTTCCCGCAACCTGGCGAACCTCGAGGCGTCCAAGACCGTCGCGATCAAGGAGGAGGCGCAGCGCCGCCGCGCCGCCGGTGAGGATATCGTCGATCTCTCGGTGGGCGAGCCCGACTTCGCTACGCCGCGCATTCCCGCCGAGGCGGGCATCAAGGCGATCCAGCAGGGCAAGACGCACTACCCGCCCAACGTCGGGATTCTGGAGCTGCGCGCGGCTGCCGCCCACCACCTGTCGCTGCTTTCCGGCGGCCGGCCGATCAACGCCGACCACGTCGTGGTGTCCACCGGTGCCCGGCAGTCGTTGTTCAACGCGTGCTTCAGCCTGTTCGAGGGTGGCGACACGGTGCTGATCCCGGCGCCCGCGTGGGTCTCCTATCCGCAGCTCGTGCACCTGGCGCGCGCCCAGCCCGTGCTGGTGCCGGGCGATGCGGAGTGGAGTCTCAAAGTGGGCGTGGATGAGCTGGAGAAGGCCGCCGATGCGCGGGCGGCGGGGTTGATCCTCTGCACGCCCGTCAATCCCACGGGCGCGGTCTACACGCGGGCGGAGCTCAAGGCGCTGCTTGAGTGGGCCAGAGAGCGCCGGCTCTGGGTCATTGCCGACGAGATGTATCGCCGCATCCACTTCGGCTCGGGGCCGGCACCGTCGGTGCACGACCTCCCGGACGAGTTGCTCGAGCGCGTGGTGGTGGTGACCGGCGTGGGGAAAGCCTATGCCATGACGGGGTGGCGGGTCGGCATCGCAGTGGCGCCGCCGCTCGTGGCCAAGGCGATGGCCGCCATGCAGACCCACGTGACTAGTGGGGCGTCGCAACCGGCGCAGTGGGCCGCGGCGGCGGCGCTGGCGGACGAGCGGGTCGAGCAGGACGTGCACCGGATGGTGGAGACCTTCCGGCAGCGGCGCGACCTGGTGGTGGCGCATTTTCGAAGAGAGCTTCCCGGGGTGGAGTTCGTGGAACCCCTCGGGGCGTTCTACTTCTTCTTCAGAGTCGACGGGTTCTTCGACGGGAGGCTCGCGAGCGCCGCGGCGTTCTGCGAGCGGCTCCTGGCGGAACAGGGGGTCGCGCTGGTGCCGGGCGATGCGTTCGGGGATGGGCGGTGGGTGCGGCTGTCCTATGCTGCGTCCGAGAAGACAATCCGCCAGGCACTGAACCGGATCACGGACTTTGTGCGGTCCGTGGAGACCAAGGAGGCGATGTGAGGGGCGTACGGGGCTACGGAGCGAAGATCGAGCCGATCGAGGGCGAGTTGCCACGGGTCGACTTCCAGTGGGATGCGGAGACAGAGATTCTCTCGGGCGCGCTCACAGGGGTGGAGCCGAGCCGCGGGCTGACCGGCTCCATCGAGCTGGAGGATGCGAGGGGCGCGGTAGTCACGCTGGACTTCGAGGGCGGGGTGTTGCGGGCGGTCGAGATCGTGGTGTGGCCGCCTACCGAGACGGTGAGGGGGCTCACGCCGCCCGAGCCGGGGGAGCAGGGACGGCTCATCGTACCGTCCCGCCCGTCCCAGCCGGGTATTGCCGTCGTGGAAGTGGATCTCCCCCTCGACGTGCAGCGCAGCCCGGACGAGTCGGTGCTGCATCTCCGTGTGGGCAACGCCCGCGGTCACGAGTGGGTGGCGCTGGCCGAGAACCTCTTGGTGGAGTTCGACGAGCAGGGCGAGCTCGGGGGGTTCTGGCTCCTGGAGGTGCCGCCGTTTCCCGAGAGCGAGGGGACGAGGTGATGCCGACGCACGCGATGCGAGGCTGCGCGCTCGGCCTGATTGCGCTAGCACTCTGGTGGGGACCGCTCCGAGCGCAGCAGTCCGATGGTGGGGCGCTGGTACTGGTGAACGCGCGGGTGTGGACCGGTGACTCGGTGCGGCCCTGGGCGGAAGCCGTTGCCGTCCACGCTGGCCGGGTCGTCGCCGTGGGCTCGCGCGACGAGGTCCTGGAGGCCGCGGGCCCAGCGGCGCGAGCAGAGGACATGGAGGGTGGGTTCATCACCCCCGGGTTCATCGACACCCATACGCACTTTCAGTACGCCGGGGCCTTGCTGCTCGGCGTCAACCTGCTGGACGTCTCGGACGACGAGGGACTGCGGCAGCGGGTGACCGAGGCCCACCACCGGCTCCCGCCCGGATCGTGGATGGTCGGTGGCGATTGGGGCGCGTACGACTTGGAGAGCACCTGGATGCCGCGTCGGGGGCTGCTCGATTCCCTCACTGGCGAGCGCCCGGCGCTGCTGAACAAGTGGGATCGCTCGCAGTACGTGGCCAACATTGCCGCGCTGCGGGTGGCCGGGATCGACCCGGCTGGCCACACGGGCCAGCTGGCGCCTGAGGAAGCCCAGCGGGTGCGAGCGGCGAGGCCCGAGCCGTCGCAGGAGCAACTGCTGGCCGAGGCACGACGGGCCCTGGAGGATCTCAAGCGCCACGGCGTGACCACGATTCACGACATCACCCGTGCGGGGACGATGCGGACCTTCCAGTACCTCCAGGCCCGCGGTGCTCTCACGGTACGGGTGTGCGCGCGGCCGACGCTGGATCACTGGGAGGATCTGGCGGCCGTTGGTGTGCGCACCGGCTTCGGGGACCAGATGCTCTCGATCTGCGGGCTCAAGGGATTCGTGGACGGCATCATGGGGAACTCGTCGGCGATGTTCCGCGAGCCGTACCGCCACATGCCCGAGACGCACGGCCGCTGGCGTACCATGATGTCGCCGCCGGGCACCATGGAGCGGCTCATCGTCTCCGCCGACGCCGCCGGGCTCACCCCTCACATCCACGCCATCGGCGATCTGGCCGTGGACACGCTGCTCGACATGTACGAGCGTGCGATCCGCACCAACGGCCGCAAGGACCGCCGCTTCCGCATGATCCACGCGCAGGTGGTGGAGCCCGATGACTTCGCGCGGTTCGGGGAACTGGGCATCATCGCGGAAGTCCAGCCGTATCACGCCATCGACGACATGCGGTGGATGGAGGATCGGATCGGCGATCGGGTGACGGGGGCCTATGCCTTCCGCTCGCTGAAGGATGCC